>DATIKP010000138.1 GCA_035477455.1 Atribacteraceae bacterium | reverse complement strand
CCTCTCTCTTCCGTTTTTGGAACAGCCCTTCAGCTTCTTTATCGATAGAGCGCTTAGCCCGCTCAAGCCGGCTTGCGGTTTCATCCCGAGCGTCAGAAAGAATCGAACGTTTTCGTTTTTCCGTGTCCAGTTCAATGCGGCTCAAAATATCTTTGAGAGCCATTACTAAAGGGCCCCTAAACCCGTATGGAATTCAGAAGGAGAATGGTAGCCAGCAACGAAAGAACGGCATAGGTTTCGACCATTGCCGGAAGGATTATCGCTTTACCGGTTTCCTCAGGTCGGCGGGCGATCAGACCGATGCAGGCCGCCGAGGTTTTTCCCTGATAAATCCCGGATATCAAACCCACGAGGGCAATGGGTAAACAGGCAAACATGATCTGCAGCCCCTGTGCAGTGGTTACGGCCAGTGGCTCTCCGGCAAAGAGGTTTAACTTAATCAAAACCCAGAAGCCGGCGAGTAGTCCATAAATTCCCTGTGTTCCAGGGAGAGCCTGTAACAATAAGATTTGCCCAAATTTATCCGGGTCTTCGGTCATAACTCCGGCTCCCGCCTCACCCGCTATCCCGACGCCCATCGCCGAACCGATTCCGGCCAAACCGACTGCGAGTGCTGATCCGAGTATGGAAAAAACTAGTCCATTGAATTCCATAGCTGCATAATACCCCCTTTAGTTTATTCTCAATCAAAATGAAAATCTCAGCAGCGCCAATGAATCTTAACCGACTTAGAAGCGCTCAGGCTAAGTCTTGTCTGCGAACCTGACATACTTGGTTTTATAGGAAAACGGCTGGAATTTCTTACCACCTGATTCATAAAATTTGGTAAAAAATTCGACATACACGAGGCGAGCGGAATGTACAAAAGCACCCAACCCGCTCATCGCAATGTTGAACAAATGGAACAGGAGAAAAACGAACAAACCGATCAACCAGCCGATATAGGGCGCACCCCCGAAGAGCTCGGCCAACGTCCGGGCCAGAACAGCGACGATGGTCGTAGCCAGCCCCAGAGCAAACAACCGGGAATACGAAAGAACATCCCCCAGGTAACTGACCAGCCCGTAAAGACTCATAATTCCGGAAAGGACCTTCATTATCGGATTTTTCTTGGTGCGGCCCTGGGTTGCTATCAAAAAGACCACCATGACCACCACCAGCGCCGTCGCCGCTGTCCGCAACCCGGGGACAAAAGCCATCGAGGCTATATACAGAAGGATGGCGATAATGAAAATAAACCAGCTCAAGCGATCCATGATCGCTACCAGGCGGTTGCCCCGTTTCCATTCCTTGAGAAAGCCGGTGAAAATGCCGACCAAAATCTGAAATATTCCGATGAGCAGGGACCCGATAAGCATAGGTAACGGGTTGATCAATGGGTCGATCACCATGAGCGCCGAGCGGATCGATCCCAGAAAGGATAGCGCCGGAGGAGGAAAGCTGAAAAAATCTCCCAGCCAGGAGCCGGTCAAAAGGCCTACGGCGATCGAAGCGATCCCTCCCCAAGCCAACATCCGGAAAAACAGCTTGCTGGATGCCGGAATTTTGAGTATAGCTGGGGCAATAAACCCGGCTAAGGCCAGAACGACCCCATAGATCACGTCCCCCAAGCACAAACCGTAAAAGAGAAAGAAGAATATGGCCACCAGAGGTGTTGGATCTATTTCTGAATAGTTTGGTAGACCATACAGATGTGTCAGGACACTGAAATTGTTCACCCACGAGTTGTTCTTCAGTTCGATCGGCACCACCTCATCATTCCGGGGATCCCGGTGAAAAAGCACCCATTCCCGACCGAGATGGGTGAGTTGCTTTTCCAGCCTGGGGATATCTTCCGCCCGGGCCCAACCACTGATCTGACAGGTTTCCAGAGTTTTGAGCGCCATCGCCTCTTTCCGGCGCTGTTCGAGAACGCTTTCCAAAAAGTCGTAGCTTATTTTGAGCTCCTGTTCGTGTTTTTGGCGTGTCCGGACTTCTTCAATCAATTGCTCCCGGTCTTGCTCGAGAGAGACGATTTTATTCTGAATTTTTTGTATGGCTTCCGCCGGCGTCCCTTCGAAAGCTTGCGGAAGTGTGATGGGTGTCAGTGAGGATTCCTGAAGATAGGATTCGAGGCGTTCCCACCAAACCCGATGGACGACGACCAAAACCAAATGCCTCTTTCCATTGCCCGGGAAGCTCTCAAGGTGCCATTCCGTACCGAGTGATTGCAGGTGCTCCTTAAGCTGTTTTATTTTTTCCAGGTCCATTTCCAAAAGGAGAGAACGGCTTTCTCGGGTTGTTCCGAGATCCTCCAGGGCAACCGGTACCCAAGCTATTTTTCTCAGGAACTCAAGGTTGGCCGACAGTCGGTTGATCCCGGTTCGAACACGGTTTAATTTTTCCTCAAGCTGGGCACAATCAAAAGCGACCACCGAATAGTTGAAGCATTGATTGAGAAAGTCTTCCCGGCTGATAGCAAGGCGGGGTGGAAAGAAGTTTTCGAGTGGTGAAGGTTTTTTCTCGCTGTATTTCGAAATAAAATCCAGGGCCGATCGTATTTCCCCAAGATTGTGTTCCAACTCTTCAAAACGAATCTCTTCAGACGCATGAAGCTCATCTTCGGTTTTTTCACTGACTGTAATCTCCAAAACCCCCATATTCTGGAGAAGATGGAAGGTTTCGTCGCGCAGGCTTTGATGAACCAGAATATCTACCCGCTGCATTTTTTTAATGGCCATACTGATCCTCCAGGGATTGTAAAAGCACCGCCACCGCCCGATCGATCCTTTTGGATACCAGCTGGCGCAGCCGTTCGGCTTCTTCTTCGTACCTGTCGATAATCTTTTGTGTGCTCAGTTCGGTATTACGGAGCATTTTCTCCCGTTCTCGAGCAGCCATTTCTTCCACTTCACGAAGACGCGCCGGCCGATACTCTTCAATGGTATTATCCAATTGAGCCAAGATCTGCGCCGCTTCCCGTTCCGCGTTCTGAATTTCCCGCTCTTTGATCTGCTCCAGTTCCCGTATTCTTTTTACCGCATCGGTAACCACAGTGCCAACCTCCTGGATCCAAGAATAACAGGGTATTTTAATAAAAGTATACTAACAAAGACACCATTCCATTTCAACAGACTCTCTTGACCGGTATATAGGGTAAAAATATCAACAATGCCCCGGAAAGAAAAGGAGCAACGAGAAATATTCATCTCTCTCATACTCTCCCTACCGACAATCGATAACATAGGATAAACTATGTTGCCAAATACAGGCCGCAAAAGAGCATTCTCAAAGAAGACATTCCGGATTCGGTCCGATTATAGCACCGCGATTCCAGTAACCAAACGGATTTATCCTCTGCAAATAAAACAATATCCTCTATTTTCGTAAACGTTACCGTCGGATACCGATCGGTTAACTCCTGTGATACAATGTTCTATGCTCCATACGTCCTTACGCACAGAGGTGGATACCATGAAAGCGTTGGTACTGTATCACACCCGTACCGGTACAACCCATAAAATGGCCGAGATCATCGGGAAAACCTTGGAAGGCGAGGGAATCCCAACTGACCTCCGGGAACCTAGTAACTGTGAAGTCTCTTCCCTGAAAGAATATGACCTAATTATCATCGGTTCACCAACCTATTATGGAACCATGGCGGCCGAAGTGAAGGCATTCCTTGATGACAGCGTCCAGTTCCACCGCGCTCTCGACGGAAAAATCGGCGGAGCCTTTTCGTCCTCGGCCAACCTCGCTGGCGGAAACGAGACCACCATCATGTCCATCATCGGCGCTCTCCTCATTCATGGAATGGTGGTTAAGGGGATATCCAAAGGAAGTCATTACGGACCGGTGGCCGTCGGTTCGGTGGATACGAGGGCTGAGGAAGAATGTATCACCTATGCCCGCGAGTTGGCCCGGTTGACTAAAAACCACCGGACTAGCTGACCCATTTCCTGAAAATACCTACGGTGGGCGGTCGCCCTGGCATTAACCTTTCCAGTTCAAGGAGTGCTTTCTCCGCAGCGCTATCGCCACTGCCGTCATGGGTCTATTGGGAAAGGCACAGCCGATCCGTTGTTTCCAGGGCGGTCTTCCCCAAGCCTTTGTCTGGAATGACCGGATAATCGCCATCGAAACAGGCATAACAATAGTTATGACCCCCTCCGCCGGGCAAGCTTTCCATGAGGTTCTGTACAGTGACATACCGTAAGCTGTCAAGCCCCAGCGCTTCCATAACCCCCTGGCAGTTCTTGTGCCCGGCGATCAGTTCCTCCCGGGTGGGAAAATCAATACCGTAATAACAGGGGTGGGCATGCGGTGGAGAAGTAACCCGCATATGAACCTCCCGGGCGCCCGCTTCCTTGAGCGTCGCGATCCGCCGCCGCGAAGTGCTTCCCCGGACGATGGAATCTTCAATGACGATAATACGTTTCCCCTGGATCAGTTGTTTGACCGGATCAAGCTTCATACGGACGGCCCATTCCCGATTTTCCTGACCAGGTCGAATGAACGTCCTGCCGATATAGGAGTTCCGAACCAAACCGAATTCCAGAGGTAGTCCCGACTCTTTGCTGAATCCAAGCGCGGCATAGATCCCCGACTCCGGGACGGGGATTACCATGTCCGCCTCCTGGTCTTCCTGGCGGGCCAGCATTGTTCCCAGATTTTTCCGAACCTGATACACGCTTTCTCCAAAACAAATACTGTCAGGACGGGAGAAATAAATCAATTCAAAAAAACAAAAGGCCTTGCGCCGGGAATGAGCGTAAAAAAACGACCGGGGACCGTTTTTATCGATAACCAGCATTTCACCCGGTTCGATTTCCCGAATAAATTCGGCATCGGTCACCTCGAGAGCGCAGGTCTCCGAACTCACCAGGTAGCCGCCGTCCTTTCTGCCAAGCGCAAGGGGGCGAAAGCCCCAGGGGTCCCGAACCGCTACCAGGCGATCTCTGGACATGATCGCCGCCGACAAGGCCCCGCGGATTTGCCATAGTGCTTCTTTTATGGCATCTTCCAACCCGTCGAAGCGGCTGCGGGCAATAAGATGCAGGAGCATTTCGGTATCCATGGAGGATTGAAATACGGCACCGTCCCGGCTCAACTTTTTCCAAAGGGCAAGAGTATTGGTGAGATTGCCGTTATGCGCGACGGCCAGGCTCCCGTAACGGCACTCGCCCAGAAACGGCTGGATGTTCCTGCTCGAAGATGAACCAGTGGTCGAATAGCGCACGTGTCCCAGGGCAATATGCCCTTTCAGGCTGGACAGTGTCTCTGCGGTCAGGACTTCGGAAACCAGCCCGCTCCCCTTCCGTTCCAGGAAGGTCCTGCCATCGGTGACCACGATTCCGGCACTTTCCTGACCGCGATGCTGCAGAGAAAGAAGGCCCATCTGCACCACCCGGGCGGCGTCTTTGATCCCGTATGTCCCGAATACTCCGCATTTTTCATGAAGCGACATCGTTTCGCCTCTCTTGGTACAACGGATGACCGCTCATTCCATCGATCCCTCGCTACCGTCGGCCAAAACAGCCTCACCGTTCCAAGCCCGGGCCAGGTCCTCCAGGGAAAGGTGGATCAAAGATCGCCCGCCTATTTTGATGATCAAATCTTTTCCGCCGGTTTTCCCCAGAGAGAATAAGGGGACATGGTGGGTTTTGGCCAGCGCGGATAAAGCCGGCCAATTATCTGAATGAAGACAGACCAGGACTCGCCCGGGACTTTCTCCGAATACAAGGGCGTCTTTCCGAATGGGTGATAACCCGGCCAGGTCCACGACAACCCCGATCGGTCTGTCGCCGCATAAGGCGCTTTCGAGAAGAGCCAGCGCCAGTCCGCCCTCGCTGAGGTCATTGGCCGATAAAAGGAGTTTTTTTTCTGCCGCCTCTCTTAAAAGTTCCTGAAGATTCTTCTCGAAGGAGAGATCAACAGGAGCTATCGGCCCTTCTTCCCTATTGTGGTAAAACCGCAAGTATTCGCTGCCCCCCAGATCTTCCCGGGTTTCGCCCAAGAGAGCCACCAAATGGTCTTTCCCTCCAAAGAACGCACTGATCGCCTGGTTCACGTCATCGATGATCCCGACCATTCCAACGGTGGGGGTGGGAAAGATGGGGCCATCCGGACTTTCGTTATAGAAGGAAACATTGCCACTGACCACCGGAAGATCAAAGGCCCGGCAGGCTTCACTCAAACCCCTGACCGACTCGATGAACTGCCAATATCGGTCGCTTTTCTGAGGATTACCGAAGTTCAGGCAATCGGTGACGCCGGCGGGTCTCGCTCCACAGGAAGCCAGATTTCTGGCTGCTTCCGCCACAGCGGCCTTCGCCCCTTCCCGGGGATCGAGATAGCACCACAAAGGATTACAGTCGGTCGTCACGGCAATCCCCCAGGTTTTTTCCTTGACCCGCAGTACAACCGTCCCAGTCCCGGGGAGCCGGGCGGTATTTATTCCGACCATATGGTCGTACTGCTGAAAAACCCATTTCCGGGATACCAGGTTCGGTGAAACCACCAGCCGGCGTAAGACCTCGTTCAGATCCGGAGGCACAGGAATGGTGCGCCAGGCACCCCCATTGATCCGTGCCAGGTAATCGGGAGGTGCGGCGGGAGGGGTGTACTGAGGCGGGTTGACCAGTTCCCGGGCGGGGATATCGGCCACCACCGTTTCTCCCGACAGCACAGTGATATGATCGCCTTCCGTTACCCATCCGATGACCGCCGATTCCAGACCCCACTTATGAAAAATATCCAGGATTTCCTTTTCCCGACCACGTTCCACGCATAACAGCATCCGTTCCTGTGATTCGGACATCATGATTTCCCAGGGCTCCATACGCTCCTCGCGCATGGGTACCCGGGCGAGGTCGATGGTCACTCCGCACTCTCCGGAGGCGGCCATCTCGCTGGCCGAGCAGGTCAACCCGGCCGCGCCCATGTCCTTGATCCCGACCACAGAGCCATGCTCGAGAGCCTCTAATGTCGCCTCAATCAGGCATTTTTCGGTAAAGGGGTCACCAATCTGGACGCTGGGCCGCTTCTCCTCATTCACACCGAATTCCTGGGAAGCGAGGATGCTGCAGCCGCCTATCCCGTCCCGTCCGGTCCGGTTCCCCGCATACAAAATCACGTTTCCCACACCCTTCGCCCAAGCTTTGGCCAGACTTTCCCTGGCTGCCAATCCGACACACATCACATTGACCAAACAGTTCCCCTGGTAGCAGGGAAAAAAGGAGACTTCACCGGCCACGGTGGGAACGCCGACACAGTTGCCATAAAAGGCAATCCCCTCAACAACCCTCTGAAAGACATGCCGGGAATGAGCGTTCGTGACTGGACCGAAACGGAGACTGTCCAAGCAGGCGATCGGCCGGGCACCGCTTCCAAAAATATCCCGGATGATTCCCCCGATTCCGGTGGCTGCCCCTTGGCGGGGTTCCACCTGAGAAGGGTGATTGTGGCTTTCCATCTTGAAGACGATGGCTATGCCGTCGTGAACGATCCCGCCGGCGTCTTCTCCGATCAGGCTGGGAAACGCCCCTTCCCGGGGAAAGAGTTCGAACCAACGTCGGGAATGAGGGTATCCACAGTGCTCTGACCATTCCACCGAAAACATGGCCAATTCCGTCGGAGTCGGTTCCCGGTTCAGTATTGAACACACCCGGTGATACTCCTCCTCACGTAAACCAAGTTCCCGGGCAATCGTAGCCGGCTTTCTATCAATCATCGGTTTTCTCCGTTACGCTTATTTTCAAACCAATTTATAATGGATAAAAACACCCTTCGGCCGTCTCGGGAACCGAGGATATCTTCGGACGAACGTTCCGGATGAGGCATCATCCCCAGGATATTCCCTTCCCGGGAAAGAATCCCCGCCGCGGCGGACATCGAACCGTTGGGATTCCATCGGTCAGCGATTTGACCGTCCGGCCCGCAGTACCGAAAGAGGACGTGGCCGTTCCGCTCCAGACCGGCAAGAGTTTCCCGAGACACAAAGTAGTTTCCCTGTTGATGGGCAATCGGAATGGAGACCACTTCACCGGGCACAAAAAGGTTAGTAAAAGGAGTGTTGATATTCTCGACCCGCAGGTGAGCGGGGCGGCAGATAAAAAGACCCTGCCGGTTGGGGAGAAGCGCTCCGGGGAGCAATCCAGTTTCCACCAGCACCTGGAATCCGTTACAGATTCCCAGTACCAGACCTCCGGCTCGGGCAAAAGAGGCTATCGATTCCATAATCGGAGAAAACCGGGCAATGGCGCCGGTCCGCAAATAGTCTCCATAGCTGAAGCCGCCCGGCAGCACCACACATTCACACCCCTCGAGATCCTGGTTCCGGTGCCAGAGATAGACTGTTTCCTGGGCAAGAACCCGGTCTAAAACGTAAAAACAATCGTGGTCGCAATTTGACCCGGGAAAGACTACGATTCCGAACTTCATAAAACAGTTTCACCGGAAATACGGTCAACGGTGAATGTATACTTTTCGATCACCGGGTTGGCCAGAAGCCGGGCACACATCGAATCGATTGCTGCCTCGGCTTCAGGCAGGTCAGCGGCTTGGCAGACGGCTTCGAAATACTTGCCGGTCCGAACCTCCCTAATCCCGGCAAAAGCGAGGGAATGTAAAGCATTTTTGATCGTGACCCCCTGAGGATCGAATACGCCCTCTTTCAGGGTGACGGTGATTCTCCCGATGTACTCCATTATGATCTCCTTCTATTGAACTTCTTCAAGCGTAAGAGATATATTCCCTCTTCCCACTCCGGCTGGTACGCTCGATCGCATCACAAATTACCGCACAACGGTAGCCGTCCTCAAAGGTGGCCCCATAGGGTGCGATTTCTTTGTTGTTGACAATCGCATCCAGAAAGTGGGCAAACACATGGACGAATGTATGTTCCCAACCGATGATGTGTCCATGCGGCCACCACTTGTCCCAATAAGGATGAAAACTCTCGGTAACCAAAACATTATGAAATCCCTGAAATATTTTCGGCTCTTCGTTTTGAAGGTAGACCTCGAGTCGGTTTAAGTCCTCAAGGCTGAAACGGATGGAGCCCAGTGACCCGTTGATTTCCAAAAATTGACCGTTTTTCCGTCCCGCGCAGAATCGGGAGGCTTCCAGCGTACCGATGGCCCCGTTGGCAAACTCCACGATCGATACAAAAGCGTCATCGACGGTCACCGGCAGTTTTTTCGATGGATCTTCAACTGTCGGTCTTTCTTTGATGAAGGTCCGGACCAGCCCGCTCACCGAACCGATTTCCCCGATCAGAAAACGGGCCAAATCAATAATATGCGCACCCAGGTCACCCAGGGCCCCCGACCCGGCCGTGCTTTTTTCCAAGCGCCAAATCATGGGGAAATTTGGATCCATGATCCATTCCTGAAGATACTGCGCTCGGAAATGATAAATTTCTCCCAGTTTTCCAGCCTGGATAAAGTCTCTGACCATCCGCAACGCCGGGACAAAGCGATAGTTGAAACAGGTCATGTTTTTTGCCTTCGAACGGGAGGAGGCTTCCCACATGGCCCGGGCCTCCTCTACCGTCCCGGCCAGCGGTTTCTCACACAAAACATGTTTCCCGATCGAAAGGGCATAGATCGAAGGTTCGGCATGGAGGTGGTTCGGTCCGGAGTTATCCAAGATCTCGACACCTGGGTTTTCCACCATAGCCTTCCAATCCCGGTAGGTAGCTCCATACCCGTACCGAAGTTTCGCCTCCTTGACCGCCTGCTCGTTCCGCCCAGAAATGGCCACCAACTTCGGATAGGCCACCGGGGGCCAAAAAATATAGGGATATTTTTTCAAAGCATTAGTATGAGCTTTCCCCATAAAGGCATATCCCAGCATTCCTATGCCAATTTCCGGGATATTCTCCACCGCTCCCTTCACATCTCCCATCGAAACAAAACCCACTTTTTCACTCATCTACGCACCTCCTGGTAACCGGTTCTCACGAATAATTACGGAGACCGGAAAATTTGCAACGGCAGAGCGGCCACGATCAGGCGCATAGGGCCAGCCTCACGGTACATGGTTCATCCGGCGGATTTATCAACTGAGTCATCCCTCCGTTTTATTCGCTCAGCTCAATCGCACTTGATCCCGTGATAAAGCCCAAAACCCCTGCCCCCAAAGCAGAACTTTCTCCCCAAAGAGAGAACAGGTTTTGATAAAAAGCGTGAAAAAACTTTCCAGGCAAAAGAGGAATATCACACACTTCGATGGGAAAACTCCCGGCATCATTATACCGGAAGTTTCGCTGGAAATGAACGGCCGGTGCTTATACCTTCAATAAATCACCCCGAACTGTTCCATATAAAATTGCCGGACATCAGGGATGTCCTGCCTGGCGATCAAATCGTACACATACCGGATCACTTTGTTCTTCCAGAACTCGTCTGCGCTTAAATGTCCGACGCGCCACATTTCAAAGTCCCTGGCCCTCACCTGGAAACTGAGGACATAGCGGTCCTCCCAGACCAATTGCACCATATACCATTCGAATTCGGGCAGTAAACGGTGAAGGGCTTCAAAGCCCATCCCCAATTGGTTCCAGAAGGCTTGAGAAAGCGTTTCTGCAAAGGCTTCCATCCGGAGGAAGGACTGATTCCCATCAGTGACGTTGATCTCTAGAACCATATAACCAAATTCGCTCAACAGGTCTCTGGTGCGGGTAAGTTTTTCTTCCATATCCTGGCTGGCGAGAATATCGCTCCCGACAACTTCAAAACCAAGTTCCAGGCTCTTCAACCCGTTAAAATAAAAACTGACCCGCCAATAGCCCGGCTGAATCAGGTTGGATAACTGAGCCAAATGCAGTTCTCCTTTAGCCCCCACATACTGCTTGTCCCGTTCGGCCACAAAGATACTTTCAAACGCCCTCCCCTCCGGGTCGGTAAATTTCCAGAGGAGTTCATCCCCAGCCCGGACACTTTCCAAAAATATCCAGCACATGACCAACTCGTCCTCCGAACTGAACTTGTCAACCCTCTCCAGGGGTAACCCGTCCTGATCCAAGCCCTTACACAGAGCAAAATCGAGGATGACCTCCGCATGAACCGGCAAAAGAAAACAAAATAAAACCAAACTGAACAAAAAAACTATAAAAATACTCCGCTTCAGCATGTCCCCCACTCCATCCCTTACTCACGTTTGATTGAAATTTCCGCTATAATGGTCACGGACTTTTTTGACTTCAATTTTCCGAACCGGTGGCTCTTGGTAACGGTATACTCCATTGTACCCTTTCGGTTCATTTTTTAAAAAAAAGACTTTGCTGCAAAAACTCATTTCAGCGAGGCCCCGTTGCCATCAGCCCCGCCTCATCTGGTATTTTCTCACACGCATCAATGACCACGTCTGGTTGCAGTGATGCTGAAAAGACCATCCTTGGCCTTTTTGCTGCGAAAACGCGGTGATTTCGGCGGCTGATTTAGGCAGCTTGGGCCCAGGCTTCCTTCGTTCTTTTGCAGCAAAATTACTTATTGCAGCAGAATCAAAAAATATTTCTGGAGATGTTAATTGTTCTACTGGCATCACCCCGAGAAGGGAGAGTTTGTCTAAATGTTCTTATAATCTTTGGATACCGATTCTGGTTACTATTTTCTTTGTATTATTGGCGGCCTATCCCAGGGAGTTGCCCAGGAGGGTGGTTTCATTGCCGGAACGATCATGGGTGCCTCCAATAACCAAGCGCTGCCCGATGTCATCCTTACCCTTCCTGAGGCGGGGATTTCGGTAGTGACTGACCAAGCAGGACAGTTTCAAATCACAGATGTTCCTCCCGATCCATTTAGAATAGCCGCTATACTGGAAGAGTATGAACGCCAAGAGTAGGTGGTAAATAGCCAGGGGATTTGTCTATGTAGCCGAGAGGGGGAAATAATCGAGTACAAAAGTTCGACAGCGACGGCAATTCCATCACCAGTGGGGGCTCCCCGGGCTCAGAGGATGGCCAGTTCAACAACCCTACCGCAGCAGTCGTTCATGAATCCGATGATACCTATATCGCCGAATCACAGAACAACCGAGTGGTCCGCCATACTAAAGACCGCTATTTTTCAAAAGGCGGCCGCGCAGCCGCCTTTTTAAAAATTCGTTATTTCTCCAGACACCCGGAGCGAAAAGCCCCCAGATAATTCATGCAGAATTCGTCCTGGCCCATGAGGGCTTCGGAGGCGTAGAGAATAGACATGAGGCTCCGATCCAGGGGGTCGATGATAGCTCCACCGAGGCCATATCCTACACACAGCCCGGCAAAGGCCCGGTTAATCAACTTGCGGTTGGGCATCCCGAAGGAAATGTTACTCAATCCGCAGATAGTCCGCACTTTTGGATATTTCGCCGGTATGGCTACCAGAGTTTCCAGGAAAATTCTTCCCTGATTCTGATCGGTTCCTATGGGAACCACCAGAGGATCGATCCACAGTTTCCCCAGGTCAATCCCGTATTGATCGCAGGCTTCAACCAAAACGTCGACCAACTTCATGCGATCCCCGACCGACTGAGGGATGCCTCCCTCTCCCATGGCCAAGCCCACCACGTCTGCTCCGGAGTCTCTAGCTATAGGCAAAAGAACCTCGATCCGTTCTTTTTCCGCAGTAAAAGAATTGATCATGACCTCTTTTTTCCGGTATACTTTCAGCGCTTCCTCCAGGGCCCGGTCGTTGGCTGAATCCAGACATACAGGTATCGCGACTACATCCTGCACTACCTCCACCAGCCACTTGAGGTCGTCCACTTCCCGCGTCGCCTCGGTCCCGGCATTCAGGTCGATATAATGCGCTCCGGCCTGGGATTGTCGTTGCGCTTCCTGTACGAAGAAATCAGTGTCTTTTTTTTCCAGAGCCTCCCGAATGGATTTTCGAGTGGCGTTGATTCGCTCGGCAACAATCAGCATCGTTCCATCTCCTCCCTTTTAATACCTTTTCCGAGAGCTTCGTTAAACAGGGTCGAAAGATAAAATGACCCAGCGACCACCAGAGGCAGATCCTGGCATTCCGCCAGATCAATCGCCTGTTTCCGGGCGGCATAGGGTTCTTTCACCACCTGAACTCGGGTGGTCGGTCCCTGGAAATAGGGGGCGATTTCTTCCGGATAAGCCGCTTTGGGGCTGAACGGGGTGGTCAGAAAAACGTCCCCGCCAAACCGCTTGATTTCCTCTCCAATTCCGGGAAAATCCTTGCCGGTTAAAAACCCCAATAAAAAGACCGCCCGGTTAAAACCGTAATAGCGTTTGAGTGTATCCAGGAGATAACTGAACGAGGCTTGGTTATGGGCTACATCAAACAGAACCGGAGGCTTCTCGGAAAGCATTTGAATCCGGCCTGGCCAGTACATCTGATTGAGTTCTTCCTGAAAAGCGGGAAAATCCGGAGTCACTCCCCAAATATTTGCGGCCAGCAAAGCGGTCAGGAAATTTTCCACTTGGTGATCTCCGGCCAAGGGAAGAAATGTTTCTTGCTCGGGTCCACCTGACCATCTCCAAATAAACCGTGATCCCTGAAAGCTACGGTCGGTGATCTGAAAGCGGCAACGCTCAGTGAACCGGATCAGCGGAACGTTGCCCACAGAAGCAATTCGGCCCAATGTCTCATCCACCTCGGCAACCTGTCTACCCAGCACGCAGGGTACGGAGGAACGTAATATACCGGCTTTTTCCCTGGCGATCTCGGGCAGAGTGTCTCCCAGGATATCGGCGTGATCGAGACTCACCGGAGTGATGACGGTCAATGAGGGATCAGCCACGTTGGTGGCGTCGAGCCGACCGCCTAGACCAACTTCCACCACCGCTCTTTCTACCTGCTTGTCTTGAAAATAACGAAACGCCAAGGCTACCGATACTTCGAAATAAGTCGGTTTACCCCAGGGGGATCCCTCTCCCATAGCCTCGACGACCGGAACGACATCGCTAACCAAAGAAGCCAAGTCAGCAGGGGAGATTAATTCGCCATTATACCGGATCCTTTCCCGAAAGCTGATCAGGTGCGGTTTGACGAACAAACCAGTCCGGAATCCGCTGTCAGCCAGGATCCGCTCCAGGTAATAAGAGGTACTACCTTTTCCCTTTGAGCCGGCTACCAGAACCAGGGGAAAGTCCTTTTGGGGGTTTCCCATCCGCTCGACCAGTTCCCGCATCCGGTCTAGCTTGAGATCCGTATAGGTAAAATCAGTTTTTTCATAATTGATGAGGCGATAGAGGTATTGAAGGCTCTCCGGATAATTCACGCATATCCTCCCAGTTTATCAGTATTCTTCCGGCATCGTGCGCAGCTGTTCAAAGGTAAACACCGGTCCATCAGTACACACATAGTGGGGACCGATATTACAGCGGCCACATTTTCCCAAACCGCATTTCATCCGCATCTCGAGGGTGGTAATAATGTCGCGGGGGGCAAAACCCATCTCCCGGAGAGCCTTGATCGTAAACTTGATCATGATGGGAGGGCCACAGGTGATGGTCTTCCAATTCGCGGCTTTCAACTCCACATCCTCCCTGAGAACGACGGGAACCAGTCCTACCCGACCCGGCCAGTCCATATCTGCGCGGTCGACCGTAATAATCAACCTGATATCCCCGCGTTGTTTCCATTTCTCCAATTCCCACCGAAAGACCAGGTCTTTTGGGGTACGAGCACCATAGAGAATGATGACTTCGGCGAACTCACCCCGCTTTTTTTCATCAAGAACATAATTGATCAAAGAGCGCAGCGGGGCTAAGCCGATTCCCCCGGCAATAAAGAGAAGCGGCTTACCATGCATTTCTTCGATCGGAAATCCCCGGCCGTATGGGCCACGCACACCCAGGAGGTCGCCGGTGTTGAGGCGATGGATGGCTTCCGTGACTGTTCCGGCCCGTTTGATACTGAATTCGATAATGCCTTCCTGGGTAGGTGAGGATGTGATCGAGATCGGTGCTTCCCCTACCCCGGGAACGAACACTTCGGCAAACTGCCCCGGCTCATAAGAGAAAACCCGTTCCTTGATGCCCAGACGGAAGGTTTTGATGTCCTGTGTCTCAGAAATGATTTCCTTAATAGACAAAAGAGCCGGTAAATACACATTACGGGCTTGGGCAGCGGCATTCACCAATCTTGCTCACCATCCTCTTCACAGCGTCACGGATATCCCAATTGACCGGGCAGACCTCGATACAGGCTCCGCAACCGCTGCAGCCGTATGTCCCTTCCCGGATCGGAAAATAGGAAAATTTGTGCAGCACTCTTTGCCTGATCCGCTCCCGAAAACCGGGCCTCGGATTGTGTCCTGAGGCATGAAGCGTGAAGCGGGGAAACATGCAGGCGTCCCAGGAGCGAATCTGTTGTCCGTGGAGTCTCCCATCTACTACCATATCGAAACAATAACAGGTCGGACACAGGTACGTACAGGCGCCACAGTTCAAACATTTCCAGGCGATCTCTTCCCAGACCTCATCTTCGAAAGCTTCATAAAGCCTTTGAGGAACCCCTTTCCCCAGGGGGGGGTCTTTGATAAGCGATTCCGCTTTCAGGCGAATCCGCTCGATTTCCGCCTGCCGTTCATCTCCGGCTGGCTCCGCGTTCTCAAAGACAGAAAAACAACCGGGGTCTTCGGACTCCAGGTAGAGACCCGCATGAACCGGAACCACCAGAAGGGCACCACCGGGTTTTTGAAAGGGCCCCCCTCCCACCATTCGGCAAAAGCAGGTTTCTTCTGGCTCCCGACAGGCGAAAACAACCACCGAGGTCGCCTCTCTTCTATTTCGATAGAAAATTTCTGGATATTTTCCATCCAAAAACACCCGGTCCAGCACCTGATCGATCGACCGGATTTCACAGGGATGAGCCAGGAGCGTCCGGTTTTCAACAACCGGGGTCTCATTATCGATCGTCCAGGCCCGGTCCGCCCAGCGGTATCGGTACAGCACTTCCCAAGCAGGAAAAAAGGCTTCTTTAACATTTTTCACCATCTGAAAGTCAACCGGCAGCAGTTCTTCAACCTGATGTTTTACTTTTTCCGTAACGATTAATGGCCCAGCGCCAGCCAGCCACTGTTTAAAAGACTCTATACTGATTTGTCCTGAAGCCATATCTCGTTCCTCACTTGATAAAGTCTTCGGGATCGTTTTCCCGGTAAGTTAAAAGGGGCGCCGCCGACTCTTCCGATAATCCGGCTTCAAAACTGTATTCCACCTGGACAATTTCCTCAACTTTAATAGGAAAAAGGGCAATGGGGATCTTTACCGGACAAGCCCGTTCGCACGCTCCACATTCGACGCAACGTCCGACCATGTGCATGCTCCTCGCGACCTGAAAGAGGAGGTTATCGAAAGGGGTCGGGGCGGGGGTTACCCACAAAGGCCGGGTACTTTCGACGAAACATTCCTGGCAATAGCACAGCGGACAGGCGTTACGGCAGGCATAACACCGAATACACCGAGTCATTTCTTCGTTGAAAAAAGCTTCCCGCTCTCCAGGATCCATACGGTTGTACCGCTCCAGGTAATCATCGTGAAGGTACCCAGGCTCCCCCACTGGCTCTCCGATCACCTCATCCGCCAGAGGCGGGTTGTGATGACGGCAACGCCGGCAGGTTTCCTCCATAAGAAGAGAAGTGTCGCAGGGTTGCCCACGATAAAGTAGTTTTCCCACCTTCCATTCCAAATCCCTACTGCGGGCTCCCGGTAGAGCTTCCGCTACCCGGTCCGGATTCAACAGTCCCAAACAGGGTAGGCCAAGAATCACCAGTCGGTCCCGGGATATCTGTTCTTCCTTCAGGAGAACCAGGATGGCACGAGCGTCACACGCCTTGGCCAGGACCGCGATTTTTTCCGGTGACTTTTTATAATATTTCAAATACCGAGCCAGGTTGACCGAACACAGAGGATTCCAGACCAGTTGGTCAGCATCTTCCGGCTTTCGGCATAGCTTTGGCGCCGTTTTTAGAGAAACAGTTCCCTCAGACCAACCGATAATCAAGTCCACCCGTTTTTCCTCAAGGAGTTTACGCGCCTTTGACCGAATGACTTCTTCAAGCATGGCCGACATAGTCCTTGACCATTTTCCAAGCGGGGCCGACCTCCCGTACCCTATCGACCACCTCCTGAATCACCTGGGAAAACTTCTGCCCCTCAGAGGCCGACACCCAGGAAAACTGGATCCGCTCCGGCTCAAACCCTAACCACTCCAGGAATTGTTTCAGCACAACAAACTTGCGCCGGGCATAATAGTTACCGCTGATATAATGGCAGTCCCCAGGATGACAGCCGGAGACCAACACCCCATCCGCCCCCTCCCGCAACGCTTTAAAAAGGTACAGGGGGTTGATGGCTCCGGAACAGGGAACCCGGATGACCCGGACATTGGGTGGGTACTGCATACGCCCGATCCCCGCCAAGTCCGCTCCGGCGTAACTACACCAATGACACAGAAAGGCCACGATTTTCGGTTCCCAATCCTCTCGGTTCATAAAAGGAACTCCACCTCCGACATGAGCTGTTCGGGGGAAAAGCCATGGACCCGAACCGCACCGCTCTTGCAGGTAGCACTGCACAGACCACACCCCTTGCACAGGGCGGCGTTGACCTCCGCCAGTCCTTCGGCATCATTAACCACAATCGCCTTGTATTGGCAGATCC
>DATIKP010000137.1 GCA_035477455.1 Atribacteraceae bacterium | reverse complement strand
TGGTGGTAAGACCTCCTTCCCTTTAATTTTCTGTTCCGGGGTCCTTACCACCATAAGCTTTTTTGATATTCTTTTCCACACAATATAAAGTAGAGCCGAGCTAACCTCTTCCAGTTAGCATCTCATTTTCCGTAATACCATTCAAGCCGCTATCTGCTTAACCTCTTGTTTCCTTTTCCACCAGTAAGCATCCCAGTCTCCGTTCAGCTTCAGAAGCCAGTACAGATATTGCATTTATGACAGAGTCTTCAAACACGGAAAGATTGATTTGGAAGGTGTCGAGCTGATTCCTAAAATCTGGGAGGTCTCCGGATGGTCATGGTGGTTTCCGGGACCCGAGAGAGAACGACCCAAACGGGTCATTTCCTGCCCACCCAACGGCAACAGTCTTTTTTTTATAGGGAAGGTCTCCTTATCTGAGCGACCCCTCTCTTTATAAACCGGCTTTCAGAAAGGGGACATTTTAAGCGAGCTCTTGAGAGGATGTTGTCACCGAGTCAAACATAAAGAATAAATTTTACAGATAAAGAGTTACCACTCCCCCCGGGGGAAAATGATCGAGGCATAACCGACCACCCGTTGATAGTCGTGGCTTGTTTCACCACTTGTCGCATAGCGCAATAGCCGGCCGGAGAGTCCGGAAAGCCTTTTCTGCAGTCCAGCCAGGACGGCCAGACAGCCCGGTCCACAGGTGGTTACCCTCTTTTCATCGAGAAACCGGTAGAATTCTCTGACCTGCAAACCGGTTAACAGCTCGATCAATGGAAGGTCCTTTTTTCGCGCTTCGCTTTCCGGCTCATAGTGGGTAAAATCAGAGCTGGCGATGACGGCAAGCGACTTCGTCCGGGACAGCTCCGCCAGGAGTCCAGAAAGCACGAATGCCGCCTCTTCAGACTGGTCCAGCATGATGATCGGCAAGATTTTCAGCGGTCCGGGAACAAAATACTGTAAAAAGGGGATTTGAACCTCGATGGAATGTTCCCGGACATGGGCGCTCCCGTCAAAGCCGCAGCCCGTTCCGCGAGACAGGAGAAAAGCCCCCGCTTCCTGGTCAACGGCCACCTCACCCAAGGGAGTCTGCCAAACATCCGCTTCACTCAAAGCGATCCCCGTTCTTCCAGGATGGTGGCAGGGTCCCAGCAGGACATAGGTTTCCGCCCGGGCACCCTGGGCCAGAGCCCCGAACGACCAGGCAGCCACCGGTCCGGAATATTGATAGCCAGCGTGGGGGACAACTATTCCCAGGAGGGGTGGAATCGACTGTTGAGTAAAGGTTGCGCCAGGTCCGTCAGGCATGCGGTAGAAAGCATCAATCATCTTTTTCAATGTCGCGGGATCGTCCGGGTAGAAATAGCCGGAAAAAGCCGGTTGACGGACCATCGCTACCACCTCCGGAAACGGGACGTCTTCAGACGATAAAAAATAATCAGGAGAACAAACAAGAAAATGCCCAGAAAGATCAACATGACACTCGAACCACCGAACAGAAGAAAGCTCACCCACAGATAAGAAAAAAAAGCTCTCGTGTTACCAAGTCGGTAAGCCTTCTGGAAAAGTTCCCTGATCTCCTCCATCGGTCGGAATCCCCGTGAGGATATAGCCTGTTGATAATATAACCCGCCCAGGATATTCCTCCAGTAATCACGGTTCTCCTCATCGGAGACCCACAGGATCTCTGCATGATGAAGCATCTGGTCGGTATTGCCTTTCCGCTGGTACGCTTCAAATAGCAAGCGGCCGACTGCCGGGTCATCACGCTTTTCTTGCGGAAGGGTACCGGCCAAGGTGAGGAGTTCATCTATGCGGCCCTCCCTGAGAAGAACATCGAGATGAGAGCGTCGGTCGATCAGGTAACTGAAGTTTAGCTTCTGAATTCGGCTGTTACCAGCGTCGGCGATCCATACTTTACCCTGGTTGTCGGCCCAGACGCCTTCCGGAGAAACAAATTGACCGTGCCCGCTACCCCGGCCCCCGACGATTTCGACTAGATTGCCCTCCAAGTCGTAGACCTTGAGGCGGTGGTTATTGTAATCACTAATAAAAACATAATTTCCCCGGATCGTGATGTAGCGGACCCGGTCAAAATCAGTTTCGCCGCTTCCCCCCTGTCCGAAACGGAACAGAAAGTTCTTCTCCCGGTCGAACACCTTGACGGCATGGTGGACCGTGTCGGCGATCCAGATTCGTCCTGTCTGGTCTATAGCGATGCCACGGGGTAGAAAAAACTCGTCATTTCCCATTCCTTCCCGGCCAAAAGTGTATATTTGACGGCCTTCTCGGTCGAAAACCACCACCCGCGACCGGTTGGTGTCCACAACGTAAATCAATCCCTCCCCATCTATCGTTATCCCACGGGGCTCATAAAGCGGCGGGTTCAGGGCTTCCAGGTAACCCAGGACCGCATACGTATCAGCGTCAAGAATTTTTACCCGGTTCATCAGCATTTCGACAACGTACAAACGGTTCACGGCTAAGTCCATCGCCAGTCCGACCGGTCCATTCACGTCCCCGATGATCTGCTGCGTATTCCCTTCCCGGTCGAAAACCACCACCCGGTTGTTCCCCCAATCACTGACATAAACCGACCCGTCCCCCTCGTCGACCAGCACGGCAACCGGATAATCCAAAAAGGGGAGGTCATCCTCAACCTCGTCAAATACCAACTCTACTTCCCATTGGGCTTGGGCCAATCCGGAAAACGGGACAAAGCAGGCAATGCCGACCATAAAACAACCGATAATGAAAAGACGGCGGGGCTTAGGGGACACCGATCAATTCCTCCATTCTGGTTTTCAGGAACATTGCACATGAATCCCTTTCCAGGGTACCGGAGTCAAGGGGAGGCGCGAAGACGACGGAAATGGGATGAAGCCGGATATTCCGTCGACCCCGGGGCCAACTTTCATAAGTGCCCCGCACTCCGGCCAGCACAATGGACACTCCACTTTTCTGAAGTAACTTGACCGCTCCGGACCGTAAGGGGAGGATCCTTCCTTCATTTCTCGTTCCTTCCGGGAACAGGCAAACCACCCTACCCTGTTTCAGGAGAGTGAAAATAGTTTTCACGGCATGGCGGTCTCCCTCGGAGCGTTTCAGGGGAAATGCCCCTAATTGTTTCAGAAAAAAGGCAGCCGCTTTGGAGCGGAAAAGCTCTTCCTTGGCGACGAAGTGGACCCGGCGCGGAGCAGCACATCCAATAACGATAGGATCGAGATAGCTGGAATGGTTTGAAACAATGATCACCGGACCGTGGTTCGGGAAGTTTTCCCTCCCGGATGTTCTAAGGCGGAATAAAACATGCAACAGGAATAGGGCGATGTATTTACTGAGATAATAGATCATGCTTAACCTTTAGAGTAAACACTGGGTAACTCGCATTCTTTCTACTGAAAAAACGGATGGTCGGGGCGAGAGGATTTGAACCTCCGACCTCTTGAACCCGAGTCAAGCACGCTAACCAGACTGCGCCACGCCCCGACAAGGTTACACTATAACAAATAACCGGAAAAAATACAACGTCACCCACAAAAAAAACCCGGCGGGAGATACCCGCCGGGTACAGATCAACCCACTTCGATATCCACTTTCCTGGCTTTCGGACGGCTGGGTTCCAGCTTGGGCATGGTAATCTTCAGTACACCATTGGTGTACTGCGCGCGGACCTCATCCTGCTTGACCTTGGCCGGCAAGGGCACGGTTCTTTCAAAGGTTCCGATGAAACGTTCCTTGCGGCAATATCCGACCTCCTGTGACCCTTCTTCACGTTCCTCCTTGACTTCACCCTTGATTTCCAGATTATCTTCGGATACGTTGACGTCGATGTTCTTCGGATCGATGCCGGGCAGTTCCGCCTTGACCATTACCTCGTTTTCGGTTTCGGCCACGTCAATGGTCGGAAATCCCCTCACCAGGGCGGGCTGAGTAAAAAAGGGCCTTTCCAGGAGTTCATCAAAAATGGTATCCAGGTCGCTGCGCAAGCCAAAAAAACCCCGCATAGTCCGAAAAGGGTTCAGGCCTCTTTCCGCTCTTTTGACTGGAAAACGACTTCCATTCATTTGACAAACCTCCCTTCCTGTTCTCATACAGGTTTTGGAAATATTATAATCAGGAAAGGTCAAGAAGTCAAGAGGTTAGTCAGGAAAAGTCAATGAAATGATATTCGAGCACCTGCTCCATCCGGAGGTCGGGAATTCCCAGGACCAATCCGGCTAAGTCGACTAAGGCTTCCAGGGGGACCAAGCCGACGATTTCCGCTCCGGCCACCTCAACCCCAAAGCGCCGGCATTCCAGCTTGATCAGTTCATAGGCTTGATAAAGGGTACTTCTCCGAAAGTCGAGCATATTCATCGCCACCTGCGTCATTCCCCGGTGAGTGAGGCGGATGCCGATAGCCTTTACGGCGTTAAGTCCTCCGCTCTCTCCCCGCAGCCGCCGGGCGATTCGCGAGGCGATGTCGATGGAGTCTGTTTTCAGGTTCACATTGAACGCGATAAGCGGTCCACGGGCACCGACTGCTACGGCACCAAGTGTGCGATGCGTTTCCCGGGGCCCGAAATCGGGAAAGCGCTCCGGTATCGTTCCGATTTCTTCACGCAAGCGCTCGTACCCTCCCTTACGCAAATTAGAAAGGTCCCGGCGAGAGTCCAGCCAGGCCGCTTCACCGTAGAGGTAGACCGGAACCTGAAAACGCCCGGCAAGTGCTTCACCGATCCGGCGGGCCAATTCGATACACTGTTCCATGCTCACCCTCCTCCAGGGAACAAAAGGTACCACATCGATCGCCCCGATTCTCGGATGTTCGCCTGCATGCCGGGTGATAGCGATAGTCCGCTCGGCCATTTCGAAGATAGCCTCTACCGCCTGCCACAATGACTCTTGTCCGCCAAGCAGAGAAATCACCGATCGGTTATGGTCAGGATCGGCGGAAGCGTCGGCCACCAGGAGGCCGGGTATCGTTTTGAGGCGACCGACTAATTCTTGCAACAGGCCAAGGTCGGAGGTGCTGAGATTGATCGGACACTGAATAATTTCCGGCATGGTCGACTCCCATCCTACGTTGTGTATGCGGGTATCCGTGCCTCACCGCCCGGGTGGTTGGATAGCGGGAAACATCGCCTGGTGAGACCCCGAATGATTTAGCTCCCTGACGGCTTTTTCCTGAAGACGGAGCCCCAGCACCTTCCCGGTCAAGGTATCGGATCGGATTTTGGGAACCGATCAGGTCTTATGATACACCACCAGGGCGTTGGCGATCTGGCACTCCAAGTGTCTGCAACTGGATAAGGGGGACAGAGTGTCCGACGCTACCAGTTGTCTATCAGTCATTGGTTTCATTCTCCACCAGAGGGACAAACACCACTTCGCCGTACTCGGCAATGGAGAGGGTTTCACCGGCTTTGGTCCCTTTCACGAGAGTTTGCTGGAGGGCTCCTCCCAAAGGCAGGACGATCACCCCCCCGCCTGGGCACAGCTGTGCGGTCCAGGCAGGGTAGATCACCCGGGAATGCGCGGTGACGATAATACCATCAAAGGGAGCTTTATCCGGGAAGCCCATACTTCCGTCACCGGTCACAATGGTCACATTCCTATAACCGAGGTTAAAGAGCAGATCGCGGCTTTTTTGGGCCAGCGAACCAAGCCGCTCGATGCTGATAATCTCACCGGCCAATTCAGCGAGAATGGCGGTCTGGTATCCGGATCCGGTCCCGACTTCGAGCACCCGGTCCGTCGGCTGGGGATCGAGGAGGGTGGTCATCAGAGCGACGATATAGGGCTGGGAAATGGTCTGTCCTTCTCCAATTGGGAGCGGGGAGTCCTGGTAGGCGGCCTCGGGCCGGCTGGTATCGACCATCAGGTGACGGGGAACCCGCAAAAAGGCTTTAATCAGACGCTCGTCAGTAATACCCCGCTTTTTGATCTGCCGCTCCACCATCTCGAGTCGCTTTCGCATGGTCGAAGGTGTATCGAAATCCATTATCGCGCCCTCCTTCCGGAGGATAACACCGGTCAGTATCCGATCCGAAAATCGGGATATCCGCCGCTGGCCGGCTCCCAAAAAATTTTCGCTTCCCGGACAACAGCACTCACCGGTCCCTCCCTGATCGCGTCGAAAAATCGCTCGATTTCCTGGCGGTCTCCCTCGGCAATCACCTCCACCTCACTCCCTGGAAGGTTCCGGGCCAACCCCGTGATCGAGAACTCTGCAGCCCGTTTCAACACAAAGTATCGAAACCCGACACCCTGGACGATTCCCCGAAAGAGGATACGAGCTCGCAGCGTGGGCTCTATCATCCGTTCCGGGAGAGGACTGCCAGGAGGTCGTTCTTGATCAGGTAGTCGGTCAGGCTCGGGCGCAGTGGAGTAATGGAGACATGAGAGTGCCAAACCGCCCAGAAATCCGAATTTTTCTGAATGGATGCTTTCCGTTTTTCCTCTTCGAAAATGAACTCATGCATACCGTTTTCTTTTAGTTTCTGTTTAATCCGGGTAAAGAAAAATCTGTCTCCCAGTTCGGTGATTACCCAACTTTTTAGATCATCTCCCGATGAACGATCCGGGATGTTGACATTCAGGACCAGGTTTTTTTGTCCCATCAGGGTTTCTTCAAACCGGTAGAAGATCTCCCGAGTGACTTCCGCCGCCAGGTGATAGTTACCGGCCTCCTCGAGGGACAGGGAAACAGCCATGGCCGATACTCCGCTCATAGCTGCCTCCATGGCCGCAGCGACTGTCCCGGAATAGAAGACATCGAACCCCAAATTGGCTCCCCGATTGATCCCGGAGACGACCAGGTCCACGGCCTGGTCCTGGGAACGGAAAATATTGAGTCCCAGGATGACCGTATCCGCTGGTGTGCCATCGACGGCAAATCCCTGGACTCCTTCCACTTCGATCTCCCGGGCGACAATCGACTGGTGAGGAGTGATACTGTGACTGGAACAGCTTTTCTCCTCACTGGGTGCTACCAGCAGAACGTCGGCAATATCTCGGAATTCACGAACCAGCGCACGGATGCCCTCGCTCTTGTACCCGTCGTCATTGGTGATCAGGACCTTTCTCTTCACTGGATCGATCTCCCGATCCGGTCTATAATCTCCCGGGCTACGATAATGCCGGAAGCCGACGCCTGGATCAGTCCCCGCGTGATACCCGCTCCATCTCCGGCTAAAAAGAGGTTCCGAACCTCGCTTTCCAGAGTTTTGCCGGTCTTGATCCGAGAAGAGTAAAATTTAACCTCCACCCCGTACAACAGGTTATAGGGGGAACTCATCCCCGGGATAAAATTCTCCATGGCGGCGATCATCTCCAAAATATCCTGGAGAAACCGGTAAGGAAGAACAAAGCTCAGATCTCCGGGAACCGCCCGCTCCAGAGTGGGTTTGATCACCGATTTTTCTATGCGTTTCCAGGTCGAGCGGCGACCCATCTGGAGATCCTTAAGACGCTGGATAACGACCCCATCACTGAGGATATTGGCTAGACGGGCGACATACCGTCCGTATTCGATCGGTTCCCGAAACGGTTCGGTAAAATGGGTACTGACCAAAATGGCAAAGTTGGTGTTGGGAGTCTTGTGGTCTTCGTAACTGTGCCCATTGACCGTAATGATTCCATCGTTGAATTCAGTGACGACTTCCCCGGCCGGACACATACAAAAGGTCCGGACCCGGTCGTCAAATGTCCGGGAATAATAAACCAGCTTCAACTCGTACATAATTTGGGTAAACTCATCCGTGATCGACGCGGGGACCTCCATCCGCACCCCCAGGTCTACCGGATTTTTTTCCAACCGAAGGCCAAGCTTGACCGCTTCCCGCCTCAGCCAGTCTGCTCCGACCCGTCCCGGCGCCACCACAACGTAACCACTATCGATCCGCTTTCCGTCGGCCAGCTCGACACCGGAAGCCACGCCGTCCCGGGTAAGGATAGCTGAAGCTTCGGCACTGGTCAGAACAGAAATTTTCGGCTCAAGGTAGTTGCGCATATTCTTTAGAATGCTCCGGCAGCGGTCGGTTCCCAGATGCCTGATTCGGGAGGGAACCAGAATAAGGTCGGCCATTTCCGCTCTTCGGCGGAATTCCTCCACCCGCTCCAGGTCCCCGCCATAGAGTTTCTTGGTCCCGCCGAAACGACCATAGATGGAGTCCACCTCTTCGAGAATCTGTCCGAAGGAATCTTCATCCAGGTAACGGGATAATTGTCCTCCCACCTCCCGGGAAAAGGTTAACTTCCCGTCACTGTAGGCACCGGCTCCGCCCCATCCACACAGGAGCGAGCAAGGACTGCATTTCCGGCAATCCTGGTTTTTCTCCCGGGCCGGACACCTTCGTTTTTCGATATCCGGTCCCCGATCGACGACCAGCACTTGCAAATCGGTTTTTTCCGCCAGAGCCAGTGCCGTGAAGATGCCGGCCGGTCCTGCGCCAACGACAACGACGTCACAGTTCATTATTGATCACACTGCCTTGGTTCATTTTAATTTCTTCAAGAATTTTCAATGCAACTTCCAATGCGTTCTTCCCCTCTTCCAGGCCGACCAGCGGCCGTTCTCCATTGCGAACACAGCGGAGAAAATGTTCGAGTTCTAAACGAAGCGGCTCTCCTTTTTGCATGAGCGATTTTTCGATCAGTACATTGGGAACTGTGGACAAGGTTTTTTTATAGATGGCCAGTTCCTGTTCCAGATAGTCAATGGAGATAAAGGCATCCACTTGGGTCACTTCCATCCGGCGGATCTTTTTCCGGGTAACCCGGCTGGCGGTCAGGTTGACGATACACCCGTTATCGAAATACAGTTGGGCGTTGGCAATGTCTTCTTCACGCGAAAAAATCGGGTAGCCAAAGGCGTTGATCCGGGATACATTGCTGCGCACGATGCTGGTCACGATATCGATGTCATGGATCATGAGGTCGAGCACCACACCGACATCAATATTACGGTTGACATAGGGTCCCATCCGGCAGCAATCGATAAAGATCGGATTCTCGGTGATTTTTGTAAGTTCCATAACTGCGGAATTGAAGCGTTCGATGTGGCCCACCTGAAGCACTACATTCCTCCGGTTGGCCATCTCCATCAATTCGCGGGCCTCCTCAAGAGTGGTCGTCACCGGTTTCTCGATGAGAATGTTGATGCCTTCCTCGATAAAATGACCGGCAATAGCCCGGTGAAGCACCGTAGGCACCACGATGCTCACCGCATCGACCTTCCCGAACAGATCACGGTAATCAAAGTAGGGAGCGGTTTCGTACCGTCCGGCAATCTCCCGCGCCCGGTCCCGGTTGATGTCGACCACCCCGGCCAGATCGACTTCCGGTATTTCCGCGTATATGCGAGCGTGATGTTGTCCCAGGTAGCCGGCTCCCACCACGCCTACTCTCATCCGCTTCACGCCAGTTCTCCCTTCATGAACGCCACGACCAGATTGGCGATCTCTTCCCGTTCATCATCGGTCAGGAGAGGATAGATCGGCAAAGACAACA
Organism: Atribacteraceae bacterium; assembly: GCA_035477455.1. Classification (NCBI taxonomy): domain Bacteria; kingdom Pseudomonadati; phylum Atribacterota; class Atribacteria; order Atribacterales; family Atribacteraceae; species Atribacteraceae bacterium. Next base: position 1,507 of record DATIKP010000137.1, on the reverse strand, counting down.
CTTCGCGCGCCAGGTTTTCCGCCCGCGGATAGTCGATGCTCTCGATAAAGGGCTGGATTGCCGGCTGCCGGTGAACCGGAATCGGGTAATAGATACCGGTGCTGATCCCCCCTTCTGCCAACGAACCAGCCAGCGCATCACGTCGTAGGGCAATGCGCAAGGTATACTGGTGATACACTGAAGTGTACCCGGCAGGCTCCAGGGGCACCAGTATTCCAGGGAGGGACTGGAAAGCGGCGGTGAAATATTCGGCGTTTTCTCTCCGTTTCTGGTTGAACGCCGCCAGTCTCCCAAGCTGTACCCGGCCAAGCGCCGCGGCAATATCAGTCATCCTGAAATTATAGCCTATCGTCTCGTGTTCATAACGCCGCCGGCTTCCATGATTGATCAACATTCTACAACGATCGGCGATCTGAAGTTCCCCGGTGGTAATCATGCCGCCTTCCCCGGTGGTCATGTTTTTGGTCGGATAGAAACTGAAGGTGGACAAGGTTCCGAAACTTCCGGTCAATTTCCCCGCGATCCCTGCCCCGTGCGACTGAGCGCAGTCCTCAATCACTGGGACTCCGTAGCGACCGCTTAGGGAGAGAATTTCCGGCATCAGCGATGGGAGGCCATAAAGGTGAACGGTCACTATGGCCTTGATACTCCGTTTTTGTTTGAGAAGGTCCTCCAGGCGGTTCGGGTCCAGATTGAAGGTCCGATCATCGACATCGCAAAACAGCGGGCGGGCACCGCAATGCAGAATCGAGGTGGCACTGGAAATAAAGGTAAAGGGCGTGGTCACGACAAAATCCCCCTCCCCAATACCCAGGGCTTTCAGCCCGACAAAGAGGGCCGTTGTTCCATTGGATACGGCTATCGCCTCGCGGGTTCCAATGAAGGTTCGAAATTCCTCTTCAAACGATGCAACCTCGTTCCCCTGGGCCAACATACCGGATTCAAGAATCCGGCAGATTGCCGCTTTTTCTTCATCACCGATAAACGGTCTTGCAATAGGTATCTTCATTAGTCTCCTCTATAAATACAGGCTGTGGGTGTTTAGCGGTTTAGACTTTTAGGTAATACCAATACAGGTTTTTGTTTTACCTGAAAACCTACAGAGTAATAGCCTGCTTTCTCGATTCCTCACTTCATCCCACCCTCAATTTTCATGTTCGCTGCCATTAATGGGAGTAGAGTCACCAACTAACTACTATACAGAAATCAAGACGCTTTTCAAAGGGAATACCTACGGTTTCATTTCTCGGCAGGACGATCTCCCTGGCTACGTTCCAGAAAATGTTCGAGATACTCTCCGTATTCATGGTGACGAAGCAGGATTTCTTCCATCGAATCTCCTCCTAGCCTTTCCCGGTATGCCACGGCCAGTTCCCAGGCCAGCATCGCTTCAGCCACCGCCAGAGCCCGGGGCACCGCACAGATATCGGAGCGTTCATAACGGGCCAGGGTTTCCCTCCCCCCAGCCAGATCAACGGTTTTGAGCCCTTTTTGCAGGGTCGGTATC
>DATIKP010000136.1 GCA_035477455.1 Atribacteraceae bacterium | reverse complement strand
AGGTCATTTTTGGAGATTTTCTGGGCAGGGGGGGGCTCCTGAGTCCAAGCCGGGAAAGTAAGGAACGGTGAGGAGGGCTTGACAGGACCCCCCATAGGGGGGTATTATGAAGAAAATATACCCCCATAGGGAGGGTTACGATCATGACCGAAGGAAAGACCACCATTCGTGAATATACAGTGCGGATTGAAGGCATGACCTGCGGGAGTTGTGCCGCGAATATCGAAAAAGTGCTGGGGCGGCACCCCGGAGTGAAAGAAGCGACGGTGAATTTCCCGTTAAAGACGGCCCGGCTGCTGGTCGAGGAACGGGTTGACCTTCCGGACCTCCTCGCTATCATAAACCATTTGGGCTATCAGGGGACACCGGTCAACAGGGAAGAAACAAAGCCGGTGAAGGAAGTACACTTCAATATTTCGGGCATGACTTGCACGGCCTGTTCGGCGGCGATTGAAAAGGCTTTACGCAAGATCGAAGGAGTTGCCGAGGCGACGGTGAATTTCGCCGAACGACGGGCGCATGTCCGCTTCGACTCTTTTAGGGTCGGGACCGACGAGCTGATTGCGCGGGTGGAAAAGTTGGGATATGGTATGAGCTTGATCGAGCGGTCCCGGAACAGCGACGCCTATTCCGACCGGGAACTCCGGGATGCCCAGAGAAAACTGGTCCTGGCCTGGGGCTTGGCGGCTCCGGTCGGGGTAGTGATGATCATCCATATGCTCGGTTACCATAGCCCAGTCCACATGTACCTGCAACTCCTTCTCAGTTTTCCGGTCATTTTCGTAGCCGGATACACCACGCTTAGGATGGCCTTTCTCCAACTGGTCAAACTCCAAACGGGTATGGACACCCTCATCGCCTTTGGAACACTCGCTTCGTATGCTTCAGGACTACTCAAGTGGGGTGGTGTAGCCATTGAAAACTATGCCGCCATCGGGGCTATGATTATGGCTTTTCATCTCACCGGGCGTTACCTCGAGGCGGGAGCCCGCAGTCGGGCGACCCGGGAGATTGCCCGGCTTTTAGAGCTTGGCGTTCGAAAAGCCCGGGTGGAAAAGGGTGGGGACATTGTAGAAATCGACGTTGATGGCCTGGTTCCGGGGGATATCATGCATATAAAGCCCGGTGAAAAGGTCCCGCAGGATGGAACCATACTGGAAGGAACGACCACCATCGATGAGTCGATGATTTCCGGAGAACCCCTCCCGGTAGTGAAAAAACTGGCCGATCCAGTCACCGGGGCGACTATCAACCTGGATGGGTTTATCAAAGTCCGGGTGGATAGGATCGGTGAGGAGAGTTTCCTGTCTCAAATCATTCGTATGGTCGAAAACGCGCAGGGAACCAAAGTTCCCATCCAGGCGTTCGCCGACCGGGTGAGCTCGATCTTTACCCCGCTCGTCATCCTGACCGCCGGTCTTTCATTTGTTACCTGGTACTTTCTCAACGCATCGCTTCATCCGGTTTTACAGTGGGGAGCACAGTTCCTGCCTTGGATCCAACTGGATTTATCGCCTCTTTCCCTGGCCTTGACCGCTGGGATTGCGACCCTGGTGATCGCCTGCCCGTGCGCCCTCGGATTGGCCACTCCCACTGCGTTGATGGTGGGAACCGGCATGTCCGCCAAACGGGGCATTCTTTTCCGTAGTGGCGAAGCGGTGCAGACCATGAAGGACGTCGATGTCGTCCTGTTGGATAAGACCGGAACCATTACCAGCGGAACTCCCCAGGTGAACACGCTGGTTACCGATAGTAAAATGTCCCGGGAGAAGGTCCTGGATATAGCCTACGCCCTCGAAAAATATTCGGAACATCCCCTGAGCCGGGCTATTCTTCAATATGCCCGATCCGCAGGAGTCACCGAACAACCTGTTCGCGATTTTCAGGTCGTTCCGGGAAAAGGAGTCAAGGGCAGCGTCGGTGAACGTACCTATTATGCGGGAAGCCACTTGTGGGTGGGGGAGATGGGGGTTCCCATCGAAGATTCACTGCGGAAAGCCTTAGAAGATGCCGGGCAAAAAGCGGCGACCCCGGTCCTGGTGTTTGACCAACAGGGGGTCTACGGTGTTTTCGCCCTCAGCGATACCGTCAAACCGGAAAGCCGACAGGGAATCGCCGATCTCCGGAAGTCTGGCCGGAGAACCGTGCTGTTGACCGGTGACCACCAGATAGTAGCCCACATCATCGGGGATGCGCTGGGCGTAGATGAAATCGAGGCCGAACTCCTGCCCCAGGATAAAATGAGAATCGTGAAAAAATACCAGGCGGCGGGACATGTGGTCGCCATGGTCGGTGACGGCATCAACGACGCGCCGGCCCTGAAGCAGGCCAACGTCGGGATCGCCATGGGGTCGGGAACAGACATTGCCAAGGAAGCGGGAGACGTGGTTCTCATCCGGCCGACGCTTGGGGCATTAGTCGAGGCCTTCCGAATTTCAGAGATGATGTTCAGGAAAATAAAGCAGAACCTCTTCTGGGCCTTTTTCTACAATACCGTAGCCCTGCCCATAGCCTTTCTGGGCATGCTCCATCCCCTGATCGCCGAGATAGCCATGGCCGCGAGCTCTGTGAATGTTGTGACCAATTCGCTCCGGCTGAAGAAGATGAAACTGTAACCGGGATATTCCGAAACTACAGCTTGCTGAACTGGTCCTTTCCCACCCCACAGATCGGGCAGGTCCAGTCTTCCGGAATATCGTCAAAGGCGGTACCGGCGGTAATTCCGGAATCCGGATCCCCGTAGCGCTCGTCATAGATGTATCCACAGACGAGGCAGCGATACCGCTGGGCGGCAGGTTTTTCTTCTCCCGGTTCGGGGCGATAGGTGGCGGCAGTGCGCGGGACTTTGCCGCCCTTGACGTCCCGGTAATAGGTATAAAGCATCGGTTCGAGGGTGATATTCAGAAATTCAGTTTCCAGGATTTCTCCCAGATAAAGGAAGTGGCTGCCGGAATCGAACCTTCCGGTGACCTTCGCCTCCAAATAGCTGACGGTGTGTTCACTGACTACCGGAAACCCGGTCTTGCCCATGAAATGTTGCACGGAAGCGAACTTGTCCTTATCCCGTCCCGAAAAAAACCCGAAGGCGCCGATCAACTGAAGAGGCGTTTCCTTTTCCAATGCCGAGACGGTGAAGAAGCCACTCCGGTCGATTAATTCGTGAGTGAGGCTTTCCTTGTTCACGCTGGCGACGACCTGGTTGGGAAAAGCGGTGACCTGGACTAAGGCATTCACGATCAACCCGTTTTTCTTCTCTCTGTCGGCCGAAGAGAGGATATACATACCACAGTTCAACGTATAGAGCGCATCGAGATTCATGACAGACACCTCCATGGTTATTCCCTCTCTCGTTTTTCTCCGGCTGGATCAAAATCCCCTTGTGCGAGAGTCCAGGAAAGAGCGTCAACGATGGACGGGTCAAAGCTAAGGCCCGATCGCTGCTGGATGGCGGCCAGGGCATCCTCCCGGCTCACCGGTGGTTCTTTGTATATTCCCAACCGGAGTTTGATATAGGTTTCGCATACTTTGATGATACGGGAAAGCAGGGGAATGTCTTCCCCTTTGAGTCCTTGCGGGTATCCTGTTCCGTCGTAGCACTCGTGGTGGGAGAGAATCTCTTCGGCAATGGGAGCGAGTTCGGGCATAGACTGGGCGATACGATAGCCAATATCCGGATGGTTGCGAAGGTTTTCCTGTTCGTTATCGGTCAGGGGGGTGGTCTTTTCCATGGTCTCCCGTGGAAGGGCGATTTTCCCCAGGTTCCGAAAGGAGACCAGCAACTCCAATGCTTCCATTTCTTTCTGGGAAAGCTGCAGGGTCCGGCCGAGAGCGAGTGTGATCGAGAGGAGGGGCTGAACGAAGGCTTCGCTTTCCCGGGTGAGTTCCCGGAGGGTCTTTTCCAAGGCTTTGAAAATGAGTTTTCTGGTTTTCCGACTTTCTGTCCGTTTATTTTTGTACATACGGTCTTCAGCCAGCATCAGGATTTTTTTTATAGATTCTTCCGGTGTTTTTTTCGTTGCCGTTCCCAGTGCGATACTGACCGGGATGGGAAAATGATCCGAATGCCGGCAGGATTCGCGAATTCGTTCGACGATATTCCGGGCGATGGTGGTGCTGGTCTGGGATAGGAGCATGATGAACTCGTCTCCACCCCACCGGGCCAGGATGTCTTCCCTTCGGCAGGATTGTTTGAGGATGTCCGAGATCCGCAGAAGCAATCGGTCTCCCTCGGCGTGTCCGAACGCGTCATTGACCAGCTTCAATCCGTTGATATCTCCGATGATCACCGTCATGGGCAGTTGACGGGGGGTATCGAGACGGGAAAGCTCCGCTTCGAAAAAAAGACGGTTATATAGACCAGTCAAGGTGTCGTGGAAGGTCAGGTACCGGATCTTTTCCTCTTGTTCCTTGCGTTCGGTGATATCGAGCCGCAATTCCACCACTCCGGAAACCCGGCCATCGTCACCAAACACTGGATTTCCCCGGACATACCAGGTTTTCCCGTCGGCGGTCGTCACTTCTCCTTCACAGGTTTCACCGCAGGCGATGGCTTTGATCATCGGACAGCCCTGACAGATATCATCCTGGCCGGGCCACATCCGGTAACATTTCATTCCGACCAAATCTTTTTCGGGAATGCCCAAGGTTTCACTTGTCGCCCGGTTCACCCACTGGACGGTCAATTCGCGATCCTGGAACGAAAGTAGTTCCGACATGCCGCTCAGGATCGTTTCCTTGTCCCGTTCCGATTTTCGCAAGACTTCTTCCATGGACTTCCGGTCGGAAACGTCGCGGGAATTGAGCACGACTCCCTGGACAGAGGGTTCAGTCAGGAGGTTATTCACCAAGGTCTCGAGAAAAACCCAGGCACCGTCTTTCCGGCGGAAGCGGTAAGGCGGCAGGGATGAAATCGCCCGAGGTAGCCGGATTTTTTGGAAAAACACTTCCCTGAATAACGGAGCATCTTCCGGGTGGAGCAGAGAAAAAAAGGAAATCCCGGTCAATTCTTCGGGGAGAAACCCCAGGATTCTTTGCGCGGCGGGACTGACCGACAGAGTGAATCCTTTGCCGTCAAGTGCAAAAATCAAGTCATTTGCATTCTGGATCAGTGAGCGGAACCGCTCTTCACTTTTCCGGATTTGTTCTTCTCTCTCCCGGATTTCGGTCAGGTCGTGAAAGATCGTGAAGATCTGGCTGGATTTATCCCCGTTTGGCAGTGACTGTGAGACGGCAATGGCGAAAAGCCAGCGGCGTCGGTCTTCCAAATGACCGTTGGCTCCCATGAGGAAGTATTTTATCGGCTTGCCGGTTCTTAAGGCCTGCGTGGATGGGTGTCCATCAACGGGGAATTCCGCACCGTTTTCTTGAACCGCTTTCCAGAATTTCTCTAGGGTGTTCAGGTCTTCCATTTGATCCAGGGTCAATCCGAGGATGCTTTCTGCGGCTGGGTTAGTAGCGATAAACCGGCCGTCGGGGTCCTGGCAAACCACACCTAGGGGCATGGTTTCGAACAGGGTCCGATACCGGTGTTCGGAGAGAAAGTGTTTCTCTTCCATCTGTTTGTTCCGGGCGATCTCGGTGAAGATTTCCAGGACACCGGACAGGATTCCTTTTTCCTTGAGTATAGGAAATCCACTCACCGACCAAATTTTCCCGTCCGGTGTGGTCACTACGTCTGTCTGAGGTTGGCCGCTTTCAAAAACCCGCCGAGCCGGACAGGGGAGACAGGGTTCCTGGTGACGAGGCCAAAATTCATGACATTGTCCCAGGCGGTCACCGGGCAGAAGGCCGGAAGCATGTTCCCGGGCGGCTCGGTTCATCCACAGAATGTGCTGATCTTTATCCAAATAAATGACCTTCTCGTCCAGGCTGTCCAAAAGAGTCGTTTTTCCCTCTTCGTTTTTCCGTAATTTCTCCCGGAGATCCCGCTGGTGCATGAACGACCGAGTAAGAAAAAAACTTATCAAAACGATGCCAGACAGACCCAGCAACCGGGTGAAAATGGCTTCAGGCGGAATCTGAAGAAAGAGGCGTTCGACCAAGGCGCCAGGGACGAAAAACAACGATCCAACCAAGGCGTCGACTACCCAGAACACGGCTGCCGGTAGTATCACCGTGAGATAAGCAAGAAGGCGGTTTTTCATCGGATAACCCTTTTACGAAAGATATTTAGGCATACAGGGATCATTGCTTCCGGCGACGAATAATTCTTTCGACATTCTATCATAGGGGCCAAGCGGGGAGCGAGAATCTATCGTCAATTTACTAAGCACAATGGCAATAACCTCTGATAATTCATTAATCAAGGTTTAGGAGACAATGACCCACCGAGAACCAAGGATGGTAGTGTCTTTGGCCCAGTTAATTGGGGGGCTTGACAAGTGTGATCGTTCACACTAACATGGGGAAGATTAATAGTGTAAACACGCGGCCCCCGTCATAACCGGTATACTTGCTGTTCTTACCGTTCTTCTTGCCTTAAGTACGCAAGGTCCTATACTGTCCGTCCGGGGAGTGGCTGAGAGGACCAAACTCAATGAGCTGGCGGCTGCTATCCCTGGAGGGATCAACATCCTGATGGATGTGGAACAATCATGGGAGTCTGGGTTGGAAAGCCATAAAATGAGAGAAGGGATTGGAGGGAATAAAATGAAGTTTGGTCACGCAACCAATTCTCGCGGAGTGGTTGGGCATCCCGTTGGTGTTACCAGCATTAAGGATCTTTTTTATGTGGCAAACGGCGACACCGAGTTGGCCATTCGGGAAGTCGCTTCAGCCGGCTACTCAGGCGTCGAGCTCTTTGATGGAAATCTTCTTGAATTTCCCGGTGGAGCGCATGCGCTAAAAAATCTCCTTGCCGAACTTCGGATCGCCTTAATTGCCGTTTACTCTGGGGCAAATTTTATTTTTCCGGAGATCCTCGATGAGGAGCTTTGGCGGATCGAGCGGGCTGCTAAGATGGCGGCAGAACTTGGAGCCGAACACCTGGTGGTCGGAGGAGGGGCGAAACGAGTGAATGGCAATACTGACCATGATTATGTCTTGCTCGGTCAAGGACTCGACAGGGTTGGCGAGGTTGCCGGAGGATACGGTTTGATCCCGAGTTTTCATCCCCACCTTGGAACCTGTGTTGAGTTAGCCGACCAAGTCGTAAATGCCATGAAATGCACCCGGATCAATCTGTGTCCGGATACCGCCCATCTGGCCGCCGGTGGCTCGGATAACCGAACCATCATCCAGACTTATGCCGACCGCATCAAATATGTGCACTTGAAAGACTACCTTGCCAACCCTTTTGGCTTTGTCCCGTTGGGAGAAGGTCAACTCGACTTCTTTCCAATAGTTCAAGCGCTCCAGGAAATCGGTTATGACGGATGGATTACCGTCGAGACCGATGGGTATCCGGGTGATCCCCAGGCCTCGGCCCAGAAGAGCAGACAATATTTAGATAAGCTTTTTATCAAAGGATAGTGATTCATGGGGGCCTTGCGCTTGACGTGAGAATTGTTCGCCCAGATCCTCTCCGCAGTATTTTATATGCCTGAGTGTTTCATGGAGAATTCAATATCAGTGTTCTGAAGGCTTGTGTCCTCATGATTGAGGGAAAAACTCATGATTGTGATGTGCGAAAGTTGAGTAAATATCCTTAGAGAGGGGGGATGATTGGAGAGGTAAATCGATTGACAGGAGTGGTGTATTCTCAAACTCTAAAAGAAAGGGGTTTTCTAAATGAAAAACAGTAAGTCTTTTTTCCAAGCGATCGGGATAGCGCTGGTTTTTGTGGTTTTAACTGTGGGTTTCTTTGTCACATTCGCCTGGGGAGCATCTCATGAAGGGAAGTTTCGGGAGATACCTCTGGAATGGATCACCGAATTGGAGGAAAAGCTGGCCACCACTATTTTTACACCACATGGTCCTAACGGTGAGACCGTAATGGGCGCTGAGGTCCTGAAATTGACCCCGGAAGAGATTGAAGAAGCAAGGCAGTTGGAGTTTGGCGAGTACTTTTTTATAGCGGCAAGTCTCGACGAAACAGAAATATTGAATAAATTCGGAATGGACAAAGTATTGGCCGAGTTGGGCAAAGAACCGATAGCTTTTATGGGTTCTGCTTCTATTTCCGAACAGATGGACCAGGTCGCTGTTTTGAGTGGAAAGGCCGAGGCCATAAGTTTTGTTGTCGCCCAGGCTTGGGAAGCTGTAACTTTGGGCCCTTCTTTTGTTGCCCTTGGAGAAGCTGGAGTGCCGCAAGTACATAACTGGACCACCCCGAGTGGATTGTTTGGGGAAGATAATTACATTGGTTTAGTAGATGCCGATGGGTATGGCCAGGGGATGGCCGCGGCGGAAATTCTTGCATACGCGATGAATTATGAGGGTCAGGTGGGAATTATATACTTTGCGCTCGAGCAATGGACAAATGTTATGCGTCTACGGGGGGCCCTGGAAACCTTTGCAAAATACCCGGGTATTCAAGTGGTGGCCGAAGCGGGATTCACTGATCCGGCCCAAAGCTATGATTTGGCGGTAGGAATGCTAGGGGCGAATCCAGAGATAGACGCTATCTGGGCAACCTGGATGATGGGTCCGGCAACTGGTGCGGCAGAAGCGGTTATTGCGGTGGGGAGGCAAGACGAGGTTATTGTCGCTGCACCAGATCTAGGGGGAATTACCGGTGCCCGGTTCATTGCTGATCCAGATCATCCGATTATCGGAGCCGGAGAAGCTGATTGCATAGAAATGGGTGAAAACTCCATTCGAGCGGCTGTAAAATGGTTGCTGGGCCGGGCAGATGAGGTACGCAATGGGTATTTTGTCAGCAATGTCTACCCTATAGTCCGGGCGAATGTCGTTGATGGATTCGAAAAAGCGACGCGTGGCGCTTCGGGCGAACTTCCCCAGGACGTTTTTGATCTTTTAGACAAATAATGTAAATGACGGTGAAGGGGGATGGATCCATCCCCCTTCATTAATACTCATTCGTAAAATAGTCATAATATCGGATCCTGATCTATAAACCCCTCAAGGTTGTTTTTGGGTGGAGAGTTGAGACCTTTCTGCTCAGCGAGGCAAATATGAAAACCTTCAGAGAGTTTTTTTGTGTTGTTTTTTCCGAAGGGGAAAAATAATTGTTGCTCGAACGAATTGCCAAATAAGAGGTGGTGAACGGCGTGGCAACTCACAGGGTAGATGAACCTGCGGCGGAAGAGACTTCTCAAGGGGCAGTCATGCTTGAATGCTCTCATGTGGCAAAAAGTTATGGCCGTGTTCGGGCCTTGAATGATATTTCTTTTCAATTGAGAAAAAAGGAAATATTGGGTATAGCGGGGGACAATGGGGCGGGAAAATCCACTCTGATAAAAATCATCAGGGGGGCCGTGAAGCCTTCCAGTGGGAAGATCTACTTAGAGGGTCGTGAAGTAATCTTTGAAAGCCCCCGTGAGGCTACCGAAGCCGGAGTTGCTTGTGTTTACCAGGAATCGACTTCGGTAGAACAGCTCACCATGGCCGAAAACTTCTTCTTGGGCCAGGAACCGGTCCGGCCGGTGTGGGGAGGCCTTTTTAGATTTGTCGATTATCGGAAAATGTGGGAAGAAAGCAGGGTATCTCTGAAGGAATTGGGGTTTGACCTTGACGTGAGAGAACTGATTTCAAACTTTTCCGGGGGACAGCGACAAGCGGTGGCCATAACCAGAGCGATGCATTTCAAACCAAAGCTTATTCTTTTGGACGAACCGACTTCAGCCCTATCGGAAAAGGCGATCGATGTCTTTTTTGAAATTTTGAGGCGTTCCAAGCATAACTATCCTATGATCTTCGTGACCCACGATCTGGATGACACCCTCAGGCTGTGTGACCGGATCATCGTCATCAAGCACGGAGAGGTTACTTTTGAAACCAAAGTGGGGCAAGGCATTGATCGGGATGAACTCATTACCTATATGTAGGAGGCAGGGAGAGGGGGCAGGCATCCATTGGACAAGCGTTCGATCAAACAGGCGATTTTTCATATCGATACCCTGGTTTTATTTATAGCGACCATAGGTTTAATCATTCTTTTTAATTATTTGACTCCTCATTTTCTCACCACCTCCAATTTCCGGGTTCTGGTCGAAACCATGGCCATCCTGACCATTATCGCCGTGGGGGTCCACTTTCTCCTGGTCGCCGGTGAAATAGACATTTCCTTTGTTTCCGTATTGGAACTGGCGGCCGCCGTTGCCGCGGTCAGCAGTCCCGCGAACCCCTTTTATTTGATTTTTTTTAGTTTACTGGCCACCTGGGGGGTGGGCCTGGTCAACGGGTTATTTGTAACCAGAATTGGCATTCCCTCATTCCTGGTCACTCTCGCTACGATGTCGGGGGTGCAGGGACTGGTCTTGATCATCTGTAATTACCGGGCTGTCTTACTCCAGGATAGTTTGCTGCCCCAGCTATTTTATGGCCGCCTGCTGGGAGGGGTATCTTCTTCAGCGTATTGGATGATCCTGGTGGTGGCGGTTGCGGCGATCACGGCCAGCATGACCAAGTTTGGACGGTGGATTTACGCTACGGGAGGGAACGAGCGGGCCGCCCGACTGCTGGGCATCCCAACCAAAAGAGTTAAATTAATACTTTTTTGTCTGTGTAGTATCTTGGCCGGGCTTGCCGGATTGATCTTGGCCGGCCGGGCTCTCTCTGCCAGACCTTTCATGGGCCAAGGGTATTTCATGCCCGCCATAGCGGCACCGATACTGGGAGGGGCATTGCTGACCGGAGGCACCGGTTCGGTATACCGGACTACCTTGGCTTGCTTTGTCCTGGTAGTCATAACCAACGGGGTAACCCTATTGGGGTTGGAACCGGCCTATAGAGACATATTTATGGGTCTCATTCTGCTTGCGGCCTTGTCTGTGAGGGCTTTTCAGTCACGAGGACAGGGGAGTTGAGGAAGCCACATCTCCTCTTGTGGGGGGTAGATTTGCTTACGAAGTGAGGAGGTGGGTTGTGGACTTTCTTGCGCTACATATTCGGCGGAATCCTAAACTTATTCAGATCGCGGCTGAATTTCACCAATTGGGTTTGATCAAGGCGAATACGACGGTCATCGATTTGGACACGCTCACCGATAATGCCCGGCTCATGAAGAAAGAGGCCGACCGGCTTGGTCTGGAAAACTATTTCATGACCAAACAGTTCGGTCGTAACCCTTTGGTCTGTCGAGCAATAATGAAGGCGGGTTTTAAAAGTGCCGTTGCAGTGGACATGGAAGATGCGCGATGCTTACATCGGAACGACATTCCGGTTGGGCATGTCGGTCACCTCGTGCAAGTGCCTAAGCATGAAATAGGTTATATCCTCCGTGAGGTTAAACCAGAAATCATCACTGTTTTCAGTATAGCGAAGGCTCAAGAGATAGACCAAGAAGCCCGGAGGTTGGGTGTTACTCAGAAAATACTGGTTCGGGTTGTTGGCCAGGGGGATTTTTTCTATCCCTTCCAGGAAGGAGGAATATTGGAATCAGACATTTCGGAAACAACGCGCACTCTTGCCAACCTGAAAAACGTTCATGTGGTTGGCTTGACTTCTTTTCCCTGCTTTCGCTTTAATATTCAATCCAGGAAAGACGAACCGACCCCGAATCTATCCACCCTGCAACGGGTTGCATCTCGATTGCGTAATGAGTTCAATCTAAATATTGAGCAGATCAATACACCAGGAGATACTTCCACGACTTTATTCCAGACATTGGCGGACATGGGCGCAACCCATGGGGAACCCGGCCATGGATTTACCGGGACAACACCAGGGCATGCCTTTGATGACTTACCTGAATTACCGGCCTGGGTCTATGTCAGTGAGGTATCTCATATATTCGGAAGTAAAGCATACGCCTACGGTGGGGGTCTCATGGGAGCAGACGCTCCTCTTGGTTTTTGGACACCCATGTATCACCGTCACTATATGTATGCTCTCGTGGGCGATGATCCGGATACCATTCTTCACCAACAAATTCTTGCTGAACCAGCCGGTTTTATTGATTATTACGGATCTCTTGTTTTAGGACAAGGGGATAAAGTGGCAGTGGGAAACACCGTGATATACGGTTTTCGAAACCAGGTTTTTGCCTCGCGGGCGAATATCGCGGTCATAGAGGGGATACATAACGGTGTGCCGAGGTTATCGGGCGCGTATGATCGAATGGGTAATTTATTACCTTAGGATTGACATTCTATAAAAAAGGAGGGTTTACATGAAGATAACAGGCATTTATCTACCAGGCAATAAAGAAGCGCACATCAAGGAATGGGATATTCCCGATCCCAAGGCAGACGAGGTGCTTGTTCAGGTCAAAGCCTCAGCGCTGTGTGCAAGCGATTTGAGCATCTATCACGGAAACCCGTTGATCCCGGGATATCCGCCGGGGACATTTATTGTTGGACACGAACCGTGTGGGGTCGTGTCCAAAGTGGGACCTTGCGTTAAAAACCTGAAAGAGGGTGACAGGGTGGCCATGATCGCTTTCGTGGGGTGTGGTTATTGCCGCTACTGTAGAGGGGGAGAGCCAAATCTCTGTGTAAAAGATATGGAAGTATTGGGTTTTACCATGCACGGTGGTGACGCAGACTACATCCTCATCGCCGAGCGGTCTTGTCTACTCATGCCTGAAAGAATGAGCTTTGTCACCGGAGCTGTGGCTACCGATGCGATCGGCAATCTCTACTCAACAATGAAGGCGATGAATGTTTGCGGAGACGACGTTGTCGCCATCGCTGGCTTAGGTCCTATGGGACTGAGCGGTGTCTTATCGGCGGTGGGAATGGGCGCAACAGTATTGGCGATTGATCCCGTTGAAGAGAGGTTGGCTAAGGCGAAAGAGTTAGGGGCACAATACACTCTCAACCCAAACACGACTGACCCGCTTGAGTTTGTCAAAAATACCTTTCCGGGGGGGGTAGATAAGAGTGTTGATTGCTCTGCGTCGGAAAAGGCCATTAACAACCTTTTGGACATAACTCGCCGACATGGTATTGTTTCCCAGATTGGTGAACCTGGCCAACGAATGATTGCCATCAACCCCAGCGAACAACTCATTCGGAAGAAACTGAGCTACGTCGGGTCCTGGTATTTTAATTTGGCAGAATGGGAAGATATCGCAAGTTTTATCGTGGACAAGGTAGGCAACGATCTGGCCGAAGGCATCGTGTCTCACCGTTACCCACTGGAGGAAAAAGCTGTCGGTGAGGCTTTCCAACTCTTTGACGCCAGCAAAACGCTCAAGGTGGTGTTTACTCCAAACGATTAATAAAGAACGAACTCAGCCATACAGGAAAACGGTATAGGTAAAAAATACCGGGAAAGCTATTGTCTCCGGCTATAATTCTGAGGTATAAAAGTAGCGTAGCATAGTTACCTTTTTGGCTATCGTTTTCGAAACATTCCAAGCATGGAGTTCGCTATGAATATACCGACTAATCATTTAACCATGGAACAAATAGCCAGCATGACCGGTGTTTCCCGGACGACGGTATGGAGAGTAATCAACAATAAAGGGAAGGTCAGTCTAAAAGCGCGGAAGGCAATAGTTTCCTATTTAAACACTTGTTCATATTCAAAGAACTCCCTTGCCTCAAGCCTGAAAAGGCGATATTCAAACGTTATCGGAGTAATATTTTCCGATATCGAAAACCCTTTTTACGCTGAAGCACTCAAGGGAATAGAGGTTGCATGCCGGGAGAACCACTACAGCGTTATCTTTTGCAACAGCCATGAAAATCATGAAGAAGAAAAAAGAGCCATGTTCTTGTTGATGGAACAAAGAATTGCCGGTATGATTGTCATCCCTGTCGAAAAAAGCGATCTGAATATTGACATCATCAAAAGCGCCGGTATACCTATCACTTTTTTAGCCCGATACCTTAAAACCTACGGAGGCAGCAGAGTTATTTTTGATGACTATCATGCTGGATATATGGCCACATCACACTTAGTGAAAAAAGGGCATAAGAAGATTGCCCATATAGCCGGTTCACCAGGGACTTCATGTACCGAGGATCGACTGGAAGGCTACAATAAAGCCCTGGAACGCAGTGGCATTCCGGTCGATCCCACTCTTATTTTTTACACAAATAGCATGCTTGAGGAAGGAAAAAAGGCAACGTTGGACCTTTTAAATATGACAAAGGACGTTACGGCTATTTTTGCTTATTCGGATTTTGTCGCCTTTGGAGTTATCGAGGCGATACAGGAATTGGGCATCAAGATACCGCAAGAGATGGCGGTCGTTGGTTGTGATAACACGAGATTGTCAAAAATCGTTGGACTAACGACTGTGAGCTTTGAGAAAATAAACATGGGGAAAATGGCTACCAGCATACTATTTGACCATATAGAATATACGAGAAAAAACGGCAAAATGTCGGATGAAAACAAAGTGAGAATTAGCAAGCCAAATTTGGTGCTCAGAAACACAACCTGAAAGAAGAGAACGATGATCACCGATCACAATTTTGATTTTGCTGCAAAAACTCATTTCAGCAAGGCCCCGTTGCCCTTAGCCCCGCCTCATCTGGCATTTTCTGGCACGCATCAATGACCACGTCTGGTTACAGTGCTACTGAAAAGGCCATCCTTGGCCTTTTTGCTGCGAAAATGCGGTGATTTCGGCGGCTGATTTAGGCAGCTTAGTCCCAGGCTTCCTTCGTTCTTTTGCAGCAAAATTACTTATTGCAGTAGAATCAGTTTTATTTACAGTGTTGGAGGAAGTAAATAGCCAACGACGGTGCAGGGGCCCAGGGCTCCGTTACAATTGTGTTTTACTACTGCCGGGTTGTTGTTTAGAAAAACGGAAGACGAGATTTCGTAAACTCTGGTTTGTATTCTTGCTGCGGTAGAAATGTTTTCGGCTTTGATGGTAAATTCCATAACTTGGTTTTCGCCGGGGGGAAATACAAACGAGAAGCTCAAGTTGTTGGAATGGTTAGCCAGCGAAGAGCTATCAATAATGAGATAACCATCAGGTACGGTGGCAACTTGACTATGTAGTTCGATATGAGTGGCATAGCGTAATTCATTGGTGATCCTTTCCGCTGTTCGGCGTAGAACCTGATGAACGTCAGTCTGCATTTCACCGGCGGCGAAGGTGCGCAATCCGAACAGGTTGAAAGCAAAAGCGCCCCCCAAGAAAAAGACGAGAAGAGTGAGGGCAAGCAACAATTCGATGAGCGTAAAACCATAATCGCTGGCCGATTTCCCCCGGGACAAGATCTTCATACCTACTCCTATGGACCGGAATAAATAAAGGTTTTCAATTTGATTTCCCGCGTGGGAAACCCCTCAGTGCTACCAGCGCCTCCGGTATCTTTTCTGCGATGATAAATATTCGTACTTTCCTGAACGGTGAGGAGGTTACCCTTGACCTCGATACTGACCTCATTCACACCTTGACCAAAGGTAATAGGTAAAATGGTTGGCGGAGGATCGGTAGGGGGGTTACTGATTTCCATTTCCATCTGTTTACGTGCCGTAAAAAGGACTTCACTCATAGCACCGGCCGTGGCAACGGTACGGTAATTCCGGATAAACAGGGAAGAGATCGTTAGCATGGCTAAGCCGAGGAAAGCCAGAGCCATAACGACCTCCAGGAGGACGAAACCGCTACCTTGTTTTGAATCGGTCAATAAAGGAAATTTGTTCATTCTCTTAATGTTCCGGCCATCCACATCTCTACGTGATAGGATATTTCTTTTTCACCCAATTCATCGACTAATTCCGGGAACGAGCTTGCAATCGATTGATCGTAGATGACACTGGCAGCGCCTGTAGCGTTAAAAATATTCGATACAATCGCTCCCCTGACCATTGCGCTGCCAGTCAGGGAAACAGTAGCTTGGGGGGCATAAAGTACCCGGACATTAGCCGTTACATCACCAGTCACCGTCACCTCCGAGCCTCCGGTAATAATATGCCCGGTGATGCCCGCCGAACCCCTAATATCGATATTTGCTTTTTCTGCAAAGATCGAACCAACAAACCTGGTATTACCGGCGGGGCGCAATCTGGCCGAACCCCGGTAAAACATGATTACATCACCTGGCACCCCGGTGTGATTGACCGTGCTGTCTCCTCCCAGGTTGAAACTCTCTTCGACATAGAGGAATAACTTTCCTTTCCCAATAAGTTCTATGTGGCCTTGCGAAATATCCAAATTTCTGACTCTTAACCTTCGGTCTCCATCACCCACATCGACTCTTAACCTTCGGTTTCCGGTAACCCGGATTAACTCATAAGAACCATCCTGATCGATACTATAGTTTTCTCCCGGAACCCAGTCGGTAACGAAGTCAACTCGTCCAGGCAAATCAGGAAACTCTGGAAATACAGGCATAGAGTAGTTACGAATAGCTGCGAGGTTTCCCCGCGATCCAGTTATGATATTTCCGATATTCCGATGCCGTGGTTTAGATATGACATTAGCAAACAAGGCACCTGGCCCAACGTAAAAATTCCCTTCTACTTGCGTGGACCATCCAAAGACGACACTATTATCCACAACTGAGTTGGTGCCTGCTGAGCCCACTATCTGGGAACTGCCCCCGAGATTAAAATTACTGTTGGAAAAGACGGCCAAGTCAAACTCGGGAAGAGGACCGGGTAGTGAGGTAGGTTGCTCCTGTTCTACCAAAACCACCCTTGTAGATTGGATGACTTCCTTGACGTTACCTTCCGAGTGAACAATAATTCGGGTTCGGTCGTTTTCTTCCTGGCGGAAAGCCTGGACTTGAAAATGACCCTCTCCAAAATAGACTGGAGCAGAAACCCCCTTATCGATTATCTCGCTAGCCCGGAGAGGAGTGTTGATGATAAATTGAGACAACGCCTCCGCTCCAGCCCGAGCGACAAAGTAGGCTTGGGTACGGTATTTCTGCCGTTCCGCCGATCGCAGATCACTTAAACTGAATGTCGAAAAAGCGGGAACAAGGAAGGCCACCAGAGCACCCATCATCACGATGATGAATATATAGGCAGCCCCCTGTTCGCCTTTCCTGATATGGCTCTTTTTTAACATGGGTTCCCCCACCCGCCTTAGGGAGCATCATGCACTATAGCTATATTCCGCTTGGTTTTTCTTCGATGATTCCCTCGAGGAATAAAGTTCCTCCGTTATTCGTTACCCGGCCCCATACAATGCCGTTCAGGTAGACTGTAGCACCCGATTCGAGAATCAGTTCACCTACGACAATCCCGTCAAGGATGAGGGTGAGAGGACCTGGAACTGTGACTTTCCCATCGACGATTCCTAAAATCTGGGTATTTTCACTGATGATGAGGTCTTCCTCCAGAATACCTGAGATGACGGTGGTTTCCGCTCCGAGAGCAAGAACCGTTGTGAACAGGAATACAGTGCTGAGAAGGATAGCTATAGTGAAGAAATTTTTCTTTTGGATATGTTTTGAAACCAACATTTCGCAGGCCTCCCTGTAAAGAAATCTACCATTCAGAGCAAGCGGTAAATACGTGGCACATGCGCTAGACCATACGAGCGGCATCTACTTTCTATGATATATATAAATCGGCAGAAAGTCAAAAATCTTTAGGCCTTTTTGTGGAAATCATTAGGGATATCGCTGTAGTGGGTGCTTGGGGAAGCTCCTGAAAATGAGAGAAACCCGATTTTCACAGAATAAAAACAAACACCTTTTCCTTTTTCTTGACAATGCATAAAACATTCTTTATGGTATGTGGAAGGCTATAATGGTTATGGAGGGACAGTGGATGGAACGCAAGAGAAATGATTCCCGCATTATCCTCACCAGTGAAGGATACCGCAAGCTTGATGAGGAATTGAAGCTTTTAAAGACCGTGAAACGCAAGGAGGTCGCAGAACGGATTAACCAGGCCCTGGAATTTGGGGATATCAGTGAAAACGCGGAGTATGAAGAGGCGAAAAATGAACAAGCCTTTATTGAAGGCCGTATTCTCGTTCTCGAGGAAAAGCTCCGCAAGGCAGAAGTAGTCAACGAAGAAGGGGGGGGAAATACGGAAAAGATTCATTTGGGTGTCCGGATGGTTTTGGAAAATCTCTCCACCGGCAAAGTGGTGGAGTATTCCGTTGTCGATTCCGTCGAAGCGAATCCTTCCCAGTGTAAAATCTCTTTCGAATCTCCGTTGGCTCAGGCGCTCTTAGGGAAAACCACGGGTGAAGAGGTCGAACTGAAGATTCCGGTTGGACTTGTAAGGTACCGGGTCGTTGAAATCAGGAAGAAAGATGAGGCAGTGGTTGGTTGACCATTGATAACGTCCCCCTTCCGGACAGTCTTAGTGAACAGGTAAAACGACTGGCTTTTTACCGCGAGCGAGGTATAGACCCCTATGATTCTTCGTTCCGACGAACCCACGCGATCGAGGATATCCGCGAAAACGAGACAGTCTATCTCGACACGGGAAAAAAAGTCAGCGTCAGCGGAAGGGTGATGGCTCTGCGCCGTCACGGGAAGGCTTTTTTCGCTGACCTACAGGATCGCAGTGCCCGCATCCAGATCTACGCCAAGAAAGACAATCTCGCGGAGGAAGAGTTTGAGATTGCCCGGGCGACCGATGTCGGTGATCTGATCGGAGTGACGGGGTCGGTGTTCAAAACCCGTACCGGGGAATTAACCGTGGTGGCTGGGACATTTGTCCTATTGGGGAAATGCCTGAAGCCTCTTCCGGAAAAATGGCACGGCCTCAGGGATGTCGAGGCCCGTTACCGGCGAAGGTATCTGGACATGATCATGAATCTCGAAGTCCGGAAAATATTTTATCTTCGTTCAAGAGCGTTAAGGGTTATGCGGAATTTTCTTGATGATCGGGGCTTTCTGGAAGTCGAAACCCCCATGATGCAACTCCTGCCAGGCGGTGCCCTGGCCCGTCCTTTTAAGACCTTTCATAACGCCCTTGGTCTGGATCTCTTTCTGCGGATTGCTCCCGAACTCTTTTTGAAGCGTCTGATCGTCGGGGGATTGGAGAAAGTGTACGAGATCAACCGGAATTTTCGGAACGAAGGACTATCCATCCGGCACAATCCGGAGTTTACCATGCTTGAACTTTACCAGGCTTTCGGTAATTACGAGACCATGCTTGAACTCTGTGAGGAGTTGCTCTGTTTCGTTGTTCAAACTATCCTGAAGAGTCTTCGCATCAAATACCAGGGCCTGGACATCGATTTTACTCCTCCCTGGACCCGGATCAACCTAAGGAAGAGCATTCTTGACGCGTCGGGTATCGACATTTTCGAGGATTCTTCCGAGGTGATGTTCTTTAAGGCTGAACGCGCCGGCATGCACGTTGAAAAAAACTGGGATCGGGGAAAGATGATCAACGAACTCTTGGAACATTTTGTTCAGCCTCACTGCGTAAACCCAACCTTTGTCCTCGAGTACCCGGTGGAGATTTCTCCGCTTTCCCGCTCCAAAAAAAATGATCCCCGGGTTGCGGAACGTTTTGAACTGTTCATCGGTAAGGAGGAAATAGGAAACGCGTACAGCGAACTGAATGATCCCATTGAACAACGTAAGCGGTTCGAGAGCCAACTCTATAAACGCGAAATGGGTGATTACGAAGCGCATCTTGTCGATACCGATTATCTGGAGGCATTGGAATACGGCATGCCGCCCACCGGTGGAATGGGAATCGGCATCGACCGTCTGGTCATGATCCTCACTGATTCATCATCCATCAGGGAGGTCATCCTCTTTCCCATTCTCAGACCCCGTCCGGATTGACAGAAGGCCTTTAAACCAGTACTATAAAAGTCAATGATAGTCAAAACCGGGACGGTGAGGGCCATGTTCTCGCTATGCGATTCCATTGAAAAATACTTAGTCGGACTACTCGAAAGTTCTCCCAACCATGTGATCACCATACAACGGGGGCGTATCGCCGAAGAGTTCGATTGCGCTCCTTCCCAGATCAATTACGTTCTTTCCACCCGCTTCAACGTGTTTCGGGGCTTTATCGTTGAAAGCCGGCGGGGGGGTAGCGGGTATGTCCGGATCATTCGAATTCCTATGGACCGACTGGAGCCGGTGTTGTCATACCTGGAAAGCCAGGAAACCGAACTGAGGGAAACCGATGTGGAAGGGATTGTCAACTGGCTGGAACGGGAGGGATTCATTACCTCCCGGGAAGGCCTCTTGATGAAGGCGGCCATGATCAGCGCCCTGGGAAGCATTCAGTACAACACCCACGCATCGTTTGCCTTCAAGAACATGGTCAGGACGAATATCCTGAAAGAAATGCTCCTGCAAGTGCTCAAGGAGGAAATGTTGGAATAGATCGGTGGCGGGTGAATCCATACGAAAAGATTCCAACAATCCGGGGTTTGTGAGTTGAACGATCCTAATCCAGGCAGGGAATTTTATGTTCAAGCAAGATAAGCAGTGTGGTTTTTGCTGTCTTCCCATTCCCGATTTCAAAGGGGCGGGCGCTTTTGGGTGTGCCAATTGTTACACGGCGTTCTCCGATTTATTGAACGCTCAGACGCAACAGTGCCAGAAGGGATCTGTTCACCGGGGGAGAGCGCCGGTAAGCTGGTTGAAAAAGAGGATCATCGAGAGTGACCTGCGGAAGATCGAGAAGGATTATATCCGTTGTCTGGCTGAACAGAACTATGAAAAGGCCGACTATTTGAAAAAAATGATGTACAAACTCAGGGTGGCGATTCTCCCATGAATATCCTCTCTCCAGGAAAATTGTTTCAACGAAAATCCGATTGCGTGATTCTCTTTTCCGGCGTGTTTCTCCGGCGGAATCTCACAGGGGTCCCCTTTCCCTCCCATGCTTCCCGAATCTGGCTCGACGATATCGAAGAGCGAGTCCGGTTCCTTTATCGTACACAACTAAAACGCCGCGCTTACCGTTGTCAGGCATTGGACATAAACGCGCTCTCCCACCTCGCATCCCACTTTCCCGGTGGCCTCTTTGCTTCGTATTTCGGTTCTTTCCAGACAGGGAAAATCTTAATCCACAAGAATAATGCTGGCTTTTTCGTCAACGACCAGGATCATTTTCGAATCTTTTCCGTCGCTCCCGGAATGCGTCTTGAGTACTGTCACCAGCGTTCACAGCGGATTGACGATTTTCTCGAATCACATTTCGATTATGCCTTTCACAAGACTTGGGGGTATTTGACCGCCGATCTCCGGGAATGCGGCACCGGCATGCGGGCGGAGATCCGAATTCATCTTCCTGCCCTGGCCTTTCTCTATGGGGAGAATGCCCTCATGCAGCTTTTTCGGGATAAAGGTTTTTTTATCGAACAAAACACCATGGGGAACCATGAGGCACGAGGTCATATTTTTCAAATCACCAACCACTTTACCCTTGGAATTACGGAACGGACGATTATTGATAGCCTGAAAAGCCTGGCCAGCGGTCTCGTGAGATGGGAGCGGCAAGTTCGCCGGAGTCTTGCCCGTTCTCTTGACCGGAGAAGACAACTGGAGGAAAATGTGCTCAACGGGTATAAAAGAATTTGTGAAATGGACGATTTTACTCAAAGAGAATTATTCAATCTCTTCTCTCTTTGGGTCCTGGCCCGGCAGCAAGGAATATTTGTCCGGAGTCGAGGTTTGAATATCACAGAAGTGAAAAATCTGGTTAAGCATATCGTAACCAGAAACCGTACTCTGGGAAAAGAATGTGTGAAGCTCTTGAATTTTTTCGGAGTAATTTCTGGGGAGGAACTCTGTAATGTTTGAACGATACACTGAGAGAGCACGAAAGGTCATTATCCTGGCTCAGGATGAGGCCGTTCGTTTAAAGCATAACTATATCGGGACCGAACACCTGCTCTTGGGCCTCCTTCGGGAACGTGAAGGGATTGCGGCCAAGATTCTCGGCAGCTTCGACATCACCGTAGAGACCGTCCGGAACGAGTTGGAGGGTTATATTGAGCACAACGAGTACCAGGGTACGGCGGAAGTCGCCTTCACCTCCCGGGCCAAAAGAGTTCTTGAATTGGCGCTCGATGAAACCCGCAGATTGGGGCACAACTATGTGGGAACCGAACATATCCTACTGGGGATCCTGCGGGAAGGGCAGGGCGTCGGAGCCCAGATCCTCAAGCGTTTGGGAGTGGACCTGGAAACGGTCCGAATGCGTCTTTCCCAGATTCTGAACGAGAGTGTCCAAAATGATCCCGCGGGAGGTACCTCTCCCCCCAAGAAGGAGAGCCGGACACCGATTCTTGATGAGTTCAGCCGGGATCTCACTTATCTCTCCCGCAAAGGAAAACTCGATCCGGTCATCGGCCGGGAGAAGGAAATCGGGCGGGTGATTCAGATTCTCAGCCGCCGGACCAAAAACAATCCGGTGCTGATCGGCGAGCCGGGAGTCGGAAAAACGGCGATTGTGGAGGGTCTCGCCCAGAAGATCAACAACGGAGAAGTCCATGAGTCATTGAAAAATAAACGGGTGGTCAGCCTGGACCTCGCAGCGATCGTCGCCGGGACCAAGTATCGTGGCGAATTCGAGAAACGGCTGAAAAAGATTATTTCCGAAATTACCAATACCAAAGAAATCATTCTCTTCATCGACGAAGTGCATACCCTGGTTGGCGCCGGAGCGGCGGAAGGAGCGATCGATGCCGCCAACATTCTCAAGCCGGCCCTGGCCCGCGGTGAACTCCAGGCCATCGGGGCCACGACGATCACCGAATACCGTAAGCACATAGAGAGGGATTCCGCTCTCGAGCGCCGTTTTCAGCCCGTTTTTGTCGAGGAACCGGAAGTGGATACAGCGATTCAAATTCTCCAGGGCATCAAGGAAGGTTATGAAGAACACCATCGGGTGGAAATTTCCAACCAGGCTCTGGAAGCGGCGGTCCGGCTTTCCCAGCGCTATATTTCCGACCGCTATCTTCCGGATAAGGCCATTGACGTGATGGACGAAGCCTCCAGTAAGGTTCGTTTGCGAGCGACCGTCTTACCGCAATCCCTGAAAGACCTCGCGCAGGAAATCGAGGAAATCCGGGAGCGTAAAGAAATATCGGTCAAACGGCAGGATTTTGAGGAAGCCGCCCGGTTGCGCGATCTGGAAGATAAATCCCGCAAGGCCTATCGCGATCAACGGGAGGGGTGGATTCATGAACTGGATACCGTGCGTCCCCAGGTCACCGAGGAAGACATTGCCTCGGTGGTGGCGAGTTGGACAGGTATACCGGTATCCCGATTGGCTATGGAGGAAAAGGAACGGTTGGTCCGAATGGAGGAAGAAATCCACAAAAGGCTGGTAGGGCAGGAAGAGTCGATCAGGGCTGTCAGCCGGACGATTCGCCGCTCGAAAGCCGGCTTGAAAGATCCCCGTCGACCGGTCGGTTCGTTTATTTTCCTGGGGCCTTCCGGTGTAGGCAAAACCGAACTGGCCAAGGCTTTGGCCGAATTTTTGTTCGGTAAGGAAGAAGCGTTAGTGACCCTGGACATGTCCGAATACATGGAAAAGTTCACTGTTTCCCGGCTGGTTGGATCACCCCCCGGCTATGTCGGGTTTGAGGAGGGTGGACAACTCACTGAAAAGATCCGTCGCCGTCCCTATTCCGTGGTCTTGTTTGACGAAATCGAAAAAGCCAGCCCCGAAATCTTCAATGTCCTTTTACAGATTCTGGAAGAAGGTCGCCTGACCGATGCCCAGGGACGCGCGATCGATTTCAAAAATACGATCATCATCATGACCTCGAACCTGGGAGCGCGGTCCATCACCTCCCAGGCTTCCATCGGATTCGGCGAGAAATCCGAAAAGAGCATTGCCTACGAGGATATCAAGCGAAACGTGATGGAAGAAGTCAGGCGGGCGTTCACTCCCGAGTTTCTCAATCGGGTTGAAGAAATCATTGTTTTCAAGCCGCTGACCCGGGAAGAAATCGAAAAGATTGTCGATCTGCTCATGAAAGAAACACAAGGGCGTCTGCGGGAACAGAGTATGGAAATCGAACTCACCGAAGAAGCCCAGGCCAAAATAGCCCGGGAAGGTTATGATCCGAATTTTGGCGCGCGACCGCTCCGCCGGACGATTCAGCGTTTGGTGGAAGACCCGGTTTCCGATCGAATCCTGAAGGGCAATTTTCAAGCCGGAGACCGTATCCTGGTCGGCCTGGCCGATGACGATACCCTGAATTTTACCCGGGTGATTCCGGTGGAACTGTCGGAGGAATTGCCTCTGCGTATGAAATAGTGCGTAGTTATTTTTATCCGGATGTTCCTGAGCGGTGAACGATGGCGAAAACTGATTTCGTCTGCCGGAATTGCCAGTATTCCACCCCTCGCTGGATGGGAAAATGTCCTCAGTGTGGTGAGTGGAATACTTTTTTGGAGAAAATTCAGACTCCCGCCCGAACGAAGCGATTATCCTCTTCCGTTGCGCAACCCATACGCCTGAGTGACGTAACCGCACTGGAACTGGAAACGGATCGCCGGATTCCCGGCCCATTGGGAGAGGTAGACCGGGTGTTGGGTGGGGGGATTGTCGAGGGATCACTGATTCTTCTGAGTGGTGACCCCGGGATCGGCAAATCGACTCTGCTTTTAAACCTGGCTGGAGGACTTGCTTTATTGGGGAAAAACGTGTTGTACGGGAGCAGCGAAGAATCGCTGCATCAACTTCTGCTTCGTATTCAACGCCTGCGTATAAAACGGAACGAAAGCCTCTTTCTCCTGTCCACCGACCGCTATAGTGATATCGCCCAGGCAACGGAAACAACCGCGCCACAGGTCGTCGTTGTGGATTCCATCCAAAACCTCTTTCATGAAGAACTTGACTATTTACCGGGGAGCGTGGCTTTGATTCGTGACCTCAGTGTCCGGTTCATGGAAATGGCCAAGCGAAAAAACGTCGCCGTGGTCCTGGTTGGACATGTCACCAAGGAAGGGGTGGTGGCCGGACCACGGACCCTGGAACACTTGGTCGACGTGGTTCTCTATCTCGAAGGCGAACCGCAGTCTCCTCTTCGTATGCTGCGAAGTGTCAAGAACCGCTTTGGTTCCACTCAGGAAGTCGGTCTTCTGGAGATGAAAGACGAAGGCTTGGTGGAGTTGGCGGATCCCGGACAGTATTTTATCGCCGAGGGACACGCTTCCGACAGCGGAAATGCCCGGACGGTGATCGTCGAAGGTAAGCGGGCGTTGCTCATCGAGGTCCAGTCGTTGGTCAATCCGTCGTATCTTGATGTGCCCCGGCGGGTCAGTCTGGGTATCGATCTTAACCGGTTACAACTGCTGGTGGCAGTTCTGGAAAAACGGGCCCGCGTGAAGTTTGCCGCCCAGGACATCTATCTGAATGTAGTTGGAGGACTGCGGGTCACCGAAACGGTGACCGATCTTGCGGTGTGTTTCAGCTTGGCATCTTCCCGCCTGGAAAGAAAAACGGACCCCCGGACGGTGTATCTCGGTGAAGTGGGGCTGAGTGGCGAAATTCGGCCTGGTTACATGCTGGGAAGCCGAATCCAGGAAGCCTTTCGTAACGGAGTGAAACGAGTGGTCTGTTCGGAATATTCCTTGGGGAACCAGGCGTCCGCCTTTCCTCAGTCACTGGAAATCGTGAGATATAAAAACGTGGTTGAAGCATTGATCGGTGAAAATATTCTGTAATTAAGCCAACACCGGTGTCCCTTCCATGATCCCCGGTTTTCCTTCTTTTGACCGAACGTGCCTGACAAAAAGTCTCCCCCTCCCTAAGACATAAGGCCGGATGCTTGAAAATCAAGTGAATGATATAATTTATTCTGGATTATAGAATTTACCGTTTGATCCTGAAGAATCGACCGGTCGATGGAGCCGCTGTCATCAGGTAAGTAAATGAACCAGTTTGGTGAGTAGCGCCTAAAATTATATCAACGGAAATCTGCATCAGCAGGGTAATTATAAGGGAGGTGAAACCGCCGGGACGCTATCATCACCGTCAATGGAGCAAGAGTCGGAATTGCGCAGTAAAGGGGGTGCACAATGACCAAAACACAAACTATCTTGATTATCGTTGTACTCTTCTTAGCTTTTATCATTAGTTTTTTTGCCTTTCGTACACCGATTTCCTCTTTGGGTAGGACGGCTTGGGGTATGATTGCGGTCATCACCCTTGCCGCCGGAATCCTCACATTTCTTATGGAAAAATACAGTACCTGGTCACTTTCTGAAAAAGTGAAAGACGTCTTCGGCGTTTTTTTCCGTCTTTCATCGGTGGACATCCTGGTCGGGATGACCGGTCTAATATTGGGGTTGGTCGTGGGGGTCCTGATCAGCTACCCGGTGTCTTTATGGCAAGTCAACAACCCGTCGTTACCCATGCTGATCACCGTTATGGGAGGGGTAATCGGGTTTTCCATATTTATGGGCCGCCGGGAAGATATCGTTTCTATATTTACCGGTATGCCGAAAACGAGGCTATTGCGAGGTCAGGCCACCGGTACTAAAATTCTGGATACCAGTGCCATTGTTGACGGCCGGATTGCCGATGTCTGCAAAACCGGCTTTATTGAGGGAGATATGCTTGTTCCCCGGTTTGTCCTCAAGGAACTGCAACAGGTGGCCGATTCACAGGACCCGCTGAAAAGAAGCCGGGGACGGAGAGGGCTTGACATTCTGAATAGAATGAGAAAGGAAAAAAAAGTCAATGTCCGGATAGCCGATCGTGATTTTCCGGAGATTCGGGATGTCGACGCGAAGCTGATCAAATTAGGCAAGGTGATTGGAGGGACAGTCATCACTAACGATTTTAACCTGAACAAGATCGCCGAACTCGAAGGGGTTGAGGTGCTTAATATCAATGATCTCGCCAATGCCCTGAAGCCCTACCTTCTTCCAGGAGAAGAACTCCGGGTGCAGATCATCAGGGAAGGAAAAGAATCCGACCAGGGTGTCGGGTATCTGGATGACGGTACCATGGTCGTTGTGGAAGGTGGCAAAAGACATATCAACAACACATTGGATACTGTGGTGACCAGTGTCCTGCAAACCCCAGCCGGAAGAATGATTTTTGTCCGCCCCCGAGGCAAGACAATCCATAACTGAATCAAGGAGTTGCCAGTGTTTCATGCCGTAATAGTCGCTGCCGGCACCGGAGAGAGGTTGGATTCGATTGTGCCCAAGCAATATATACCTGTTCTGGGGAAACCTCTTCTTGCATATACTTTGTATGCTTTTGACCGGTTTTCTCCGATACAGGATATCGTTGTCGTAATCAATCCAAGGCATGAAAAACTCTTTGCCTCAACCGTTCTTGGGAAATACCGTTTTTCAAAGCGTCTTCGTGTTGTCCACGGGGGTGACTCCAGACAGGAGTCCGTTGGGAAGGGGATCGATGCCCTGACCTGCGTCGAAAATGAATTTGTTTTTATCCATGACGGTGTTCGTCCTTTCGTGGACGAAGATATTTTAAACCGGTGTGCCAAGGCGGTGGAAATTCATAATGCGGTCTGCTGTGCGTTGCCCTGCGTGGATACGATCAAAATCACCCGGGATGGCAAGACGATTGATCATTCGCTTGATCGGAAAGTCGTCTGGCGAGCGCAGACACCGCAGGTATTTCGGGTCTCCTTGATTCTTGAGGCCTTCCGGAAGGCCATTGCTGAGGGATACACCGCAACCGACGATTCCTCATTGGTGGAATGGATGGGAAAGCCGGTCTACCTGGTTCCGGGATCGGAAGAAAATTTTAAAATAACCACGGCTGGTGATTTTTTACGGGCGGAAGAATTGATCCGCTGGAAAACAACATGATGGAATATCGCAGCGGTATTGGATACGATATCCATCCTTTGGTAAGCGGGCGTTCACTGGTTCTGGGCGGAATACGGATTCCGTTTGAAAAAGGATTGGCCGGCCACTCGGACGGAGACGTTTTATGTCACGCGATCATGGACGCTTTGTTGGGTGCGGCATCCCTCCCGGATATCGGTCACTGGTTTCCGGATACCGATGCCCGATACCAGGGTATCCGGAGCACTCTCCTGTTGTCCCAGGTTGCCAAATTGCTCCGGGAAAAGGGTTGGGAAGTGGTTAACGTGGATGCGACAATCATCGCCGAGTTTCCCCGGATTGCGCCGTTTCGAGACTCAATACGCATAGCCCTGGCCGAAGCTTTGGCGCTCGAACCGGAGCGGATTGGAGTCAAGGCGACGACTCATGAGGGAATCGGTTCATTGGGAGGGGGTGTTGGAATCGCATGTTTGGCGGTATGCCTTGTGCAAAAAGGATTGTAATGCCTGTTTTATTGGTTTGTATCGCATGTTTGGCGCTATGTCTCGTACCAGTCGAGGTCTTGGCCGGGCGCCGGGTGTATTTCCAGGAAAAGAATGACGGATCTTACGCGGTGTATATCGAGGAGCGGCTGCTTCTGCGCTTGCGTTACCCGGGAGGGTATTCCACTATTCAGGACCGGGCGGAGCGGTTGACCCGGGAACTGGAAACTTTTTTTTCCAACCCGCCGGAGGAGGCAGTCACGTTTTTTGTCAACCCGGTCAACGGACGGGTCGAGGGGCATTGTAACGACCACAGAATTTTTACCGTGTACAAAGAGGACGCAGCCATCAACAATTCCGGTGTGATCGATCTGGCCCTGTTATGGCTGAACCGGCTGCAGATGGAATACTATCATTTGCTGGGCTGTTATCGAAGCCGGGTCAGAGAAAAGATCAACGGCCAGGCATCCTGGTATGGACATGAGTTTGATGGGAACGCCACCGCCGCCGGCGAAACCTTCAATCCCTACGCTTTTACCGCCGCCCACCGTTCCTTTCCGCCCGGAACCCTCGTTGTAGTGACCAACCCGGTCAACGGACGGCGGGTGGTTATCCGGATCAATGATTGGGGACCTCAGAAAAAGGCCCGGGAAATCGACCTGTCCCTGGCCGCGGCGCGGGCAATCGGCATCAAGGAGGAAGGAGTCATGAGCGTGGTCCTCGAGGTTCTCAGGTAAGATGCCAGAGGTGGGTGATTGAGAGAAGTCCGTTTGTACAATACACTTTCCCGTTGTGTTGAAGGGTTTTACCCCCTTCAGGAAGGGCTGGTCGGATTTTATGTCTGCGGCCCCACGGTGTATGACCTAATTCATATCGGGAACGCTCGGGTCTTTGTACTCTTTGATGCTCTGCGCCGCTTTTTCGAGACCATCGGGTTTCAGGTTAGGTATGTACAAAATTTTACCGATATCGACGACAAGATCATCGACCGAGCCCAACAAAAAGGGGAGGAACCGCGGGACTTGGCCGAGAGGTATATCGTCGAATACTTTATCGATGCCGACCGTTTGGGAATCAAACGGGCGACGCACCATCCCAGGGCCACCGAACACATAGTGGACATTATTGACCTGATCCGGCGCTTGGAAGGGAGGGGGTTCACCTACCGTGTCGCAGGCGATATTTTATTCGATACAAGCCGGGTGGATGGATATGGTAAGCTCTCCCGGAAAAATCCTGCCGAGCTGCGGGAAGGTGCCCGGGTCGAAGCCCGTTACCGGAAGAATCACCCCGCCGATTTTGTCCTGTGGAAGATGGCTAAACCGGGGGAACCTTACTGGCCAAGCCCTTGGGGCGAGGGAAGGCCGGGCTGGCATATCGAATGTTCGGCTATGGCCGCTTATTACCTGGGCGAGACCCTCGATATTCATGCCGGGGGATGTGATCTGTTATTTCCTCACCACGAAAACGAGGTTGTCCAAAGCGAAGCGGCGAGTGGTAGACCTTTTGTTCGTTTCTGGCTCCACAATGGATATTTGAATATCGCTAACGAGAAGATGTCTAAATCCCTGGGGAATATCATGACCGTTCGGGAGCTGTTATTACGGTGGAAACCGGAAACGTTGCGCCTGGTCTTGTTGTCGACCCACTATCGGAATCCAATCAACATCGACGAGTCGGTCCTGGCCGCAGCACAACGGTACGTGGTGAAACTCGAGAATCTCCTGCGTAATTTCCAGTTTATTCGCGATCGAGGGCGCGAAACGACCGATACAAACGATGTCGAGCGGCAATTCCGGGAACGTATCGAACATCTCGAAAGGTATTTTCTGGATACCCTGACTGATGACTTCAATACCCCTCAGGCCCTCGGGGTTCTCAGTGAGTTCATGAGGCAGGCCAATAGTTATCTCGAGCCGAAACGAGGGGCCTGGACCGGCGATTCCCTTCGTGCGATCGGCGATTTCCTCACCCTGGTACAGGAAATTTTAGGGATAATCCCCCCCACTCCCGGCGATGGGCAGGAACAGGAGATTGCTGCCCTGGTTTCCCAGCGTGGGAAAGCGCGAGAGGGAAAAGAATGGAGTCAGGCGGACCAAATACGAAAGGAAATCACCGTCAGAGGGTACCTTGTTGAGGATACGCCATTGGGACCCCGCTGGTACCGTAATGTAGAAGGGTCTTCCTTTGAATCGTTTTGAGCCCTTGACCCCAAATAACGATTCTCAATCCCAGGGTCCAGTCCTGGTGTACGGGCGACACCCGGTTCGCGAAGCGCTCCTTTCCCGAAAACGTGTCTATGAGCGCCTGTATCTCCTTGACTCCGCGCAGGGTGAGGGTATTCAGGAAATCAAGCAGGAAGCCAAACGACTCTCCCTGTCCCTTTCGATTGTCAGCCGGAAAGACCTTGAGCGTCTCCTCGGAAAAGACGTGCTTCATCAGGGTGTCGTCCTTGTCTGCCGGGAAAAGGAGGTTCCTCGGTGGAAAGGAGTATTGGAGAGGACCCGCTGTCTGGCGGGCGCGGTCGTGGTTTTTGTTGATCAGGTGGAGGATACCCGGAATCTGGGATCTATAATCAGGAATGCTTCCGTTTTCGGAGCCGAAGCGGTCATTGTCAGCCGGGCGCGTACCGCACCGATGGAAGCAGACGGGGTCAAGGCAACGTCCGGAGAGATAGAAAAAATCGATGTTCTCCAGATCAATAATTTTGCCGCGGTTCTCAAGGCGTTCCGGGACACCGGGTTTTGGATCGCAGCTCTTGATGGACAGGGGGATCGGGTCCTGTGGGATCTCCATCTGCGAACCGGGCCTTTGGGTGTGGTCATCGGCGGGGAAGATCGGGGTGTCCGCCGGCGGGTGATGAACCTGAGTGATTGGATCGTACGCATTCCGCTGTCGCGAGGTTCCCATTCGCTCAACGCTTCCGTTGCGCTGGGGATCGCCCTATACGAGATCAGGCGGCAGCAGGGTATTGGGGAATGACTGGAGAAAAGCGATCATCCGGTCAGCCGGTGGGTGTCTTGGAAGGTGACGTGATCGGTTTTGTTTTACCGGAAGCCTATGGAGTGATACACTGGGATAGCCGTATCGTCTTTGTCGATGGAGTACTCCCTGGAGAGACCGCTCGGGTTGAGGTCATCAAAAAGAAAAAAAACGTTTTCCTGGGAAAGGTCCTGGAGTTGCTCCGAACATCCCCCCACCGGATTGATCCTCCCTGTATGCACTATCGAAGCGGTTGCGGCGGATGCAGCATGCAGGAAATCGCCTATTCTGAGCAGATTCGGATAAAAGAACGTTATGCCTGGGAAACCATGCACCGGATAGGGCAAGTCGATTGGGGCGCCATTGCTTATGATGGATTTACCCCTTCCCCGCTATCCATTGAATACCGAAATAAAATGGAGTTCAGTTTTGGCTCCTCCGGGAAGGACCTGAGACTGGGGTTGCGTCCCCGTGGCCGTTGGTGGGAGGTGGTTGACTTGACAACCTGCCTGTTGATGAAGCCGGACCTGGTCGGTAGGATCCTGCACGTCTTCCGGGAATACGGGAGACGCCATTCCATTTCCGGGTATGATCCGGTTCGCAAAGAAGGAATCCTGCGTAACGTTCTCGTCCGCTACTCGGCAAAGAAGAACGCAGTGCTGATCGGGTTGTTTACTACTCCCTTCGAACTCCCCGAACGCCGGGAGCTTGTCGCGCGGGTGCAGTCGGAAATTCCGGAGATGATAGGACTGGTTCACATCACCAGTCAATCGCCGGCCGACGCCCTGGTTTATGACCGAACTGAAGTTCTCTGGGGCGAGGACTGGTTTACGGAGAATATCGGGCATATCGATTACCGAGTTTCCCTGGCGAACTTTTTCCAAGTGAATGCGGCGGCCAACCACCTGGTCTATGAACGGGCAAAAAGCATGGCCAATCCCACCGACGGCGACTGGTTGTTCGATCTCTATTGTGGAGGAGGCGGATTGGGCTTGTATCTGGCTGATGCGGTATCCCGGGTAGTGGGTGTCGAAGAGAACCCGAACGCTATCGAGGATGCCCGCAATAATGCTTTGGCCAATAATCTCGCCAATGTCTCCCTCATCACCGGGAAAGTGGAACAGGAACTGGTCGATTACCCGGTGAAAGAAATCCCGATTGTGACTGTCGACCCACCCCGCTGTGGGTTGAACCGGAAAGTGATCAGAAGACTCTGCCGGCTGGTTCCGGAAAAAATAATTTATGTTTCCTGTAACATATCCTCGCTGGCCCGGGATACGACTCTTTTCCGGGAACATGGGTATCATCTCCGCCAGATCGGATTCGTAGACCTCTTTCCGCAAACTGTGCATTTTGAGGCGATCGGCCTCTTCACCAGGTAAAAGGCACTCCATTCCCCGGACGGAACCTTGCGAAACAGGACAGCGAAGGTTAAAGTAGGAGAGCAGAAATCGCTCATCAGTGGTCAGAAGGTAGTATTCAGAAGTTAAGAGAGAGCTTATGCACGATAAAACAGGAGGAATCGGTCATGATCAAAGTGGTATTAACCAGTTTTCGAAGAAAGGGTAATCCCTTAAGCCGGGGAGAGGAGCAGGTGATTCTTCAAAAGCTTATTGATCTTCTCTATGTGGACGGTCTGGAATTCGATCTGAAGATTGAAGAACTGGGAATCGGCGATTAAAAGCCTGTTCCATGTTGGCGATGACGATACCGGTAAGCATGAGCACACACCCCGCCATGGTGCGGGGTGTGGATTGTTCGCGGTAAAGAAATGATGAAAACAATGCGGCAATCTACCTTCCTATCATACCGGTTTTCAATGAATGTTTATCCGATAGTTTTACCAGCTACGGCGAGCTTCTGGTGAACAAGCTGTCGATGTATTTGGATTTGGATATCAGCGGGAGGAGCAACCGAGTTTGGCAGGAATGACAGGGTATTGCAAGGAGGCTATTTTATGGCCGGAGGCACTCTGGAACGATTCACCCGTAACGCTAAATTCGAACCGGTCGAGGAAGCCGTCACCTTTGATTTCATCGATAACAATAAGCTGTTACAAGCGTTTGGCGGCTCGGAGAGCAATCTGGTTGTACGTAATGCCCGCCTTTTCAAAGCCATTGGCCTGGATTCGACCCGGTATATTCATAACCCAGAGAAGCACTGGTTGTGGGGGACCCTTGATTTTTGGACCAGGTTTTTCAATATCAATCCTGATCGATGGGAGGTTAAAGAAACCGGAGGTACGGCCTGGTTTTACCGCCGGCCCTTCACCAGCCTGGCGGAACTGGAGAAAAACCTGCCTGGGATGCCGGACCGGAAGGGAATTAAAAGTTGGTACAAAGAATGGTTGAAAAGCGTTCAGGAGGTTTTCAGCGAATTTGACCTGGTCTGGGTGGCTGCCGTGGAGGGGGCCTTGACGGATGCCTATATGTATACCGATTTTTCCCTTTTCTTTGAAGCGATGATCGACGCTCCGGAAATTGTCGACTACCTCCTGGAAGTGTTTACTGTCTATGGGGAAGCGGTTTCCGAGGCTCATGCCGAAATGCCGACCTCCCCGATTTTTTCACAGAATGATGATATCGCCAGTACCACCGGTTCGATTTTTCCCCCAGCCTTTTTACGGGAAAAAATGGTTCCTCGCTGGAAAAGAGTCTATGCTCCTGCTAAAAAGGCCGGCCTACAATGTATCTTTCACAGCGATGGGAACGTTAACCCTCTCCTGGAACTTCTGGTGAGCGAGGTCGAGATCGATGGTTTTCATCCGGTCGAGCAGGCGGCGGGCATGAGCATGACCGATGTACGGAGGCGGTATCCCGACCTTTTGTTGCTGGGTGGAATAAGCTGCAGCCAGACGCTGCCCTTTGTCCCACCCGCCCAGATCGAACAGGAAGCATATGATCTGGCATCGGAAATGGTACCCCGGGGAGGGGTTTTTTTCGGTTCGGACAGCGAGGTTCATGAACTGGTTCCGGTGGAAAGCGCGCTGGCTATGTACCGGGGTTACAAGGCCTGGAAACCGAAGGTGAAGACTCTGAATTCCCTGGCCACTGGTAAGAGTTTGAGTGGTGGGGTTTAGCAGATTCATACGATGAAGCGTTGAAAGAAGTGGTTTGGGAGGAGACGGATGAACGCCAAAGAAAGAGTGAAGATCGCCTTGCGCCGACAGGTAGGCGATCGGGTGCCGGTCACCGCCAGCTTTGTGCCCGAATTTGCCCAACTTCTCCGTGCGAAGCTCCACCTTCCCCTTACCCCGGTGAATCCCCACGGCGGAGTGGTTCATGATCTTGAAGAAGCCCTTGGACTTGACCTCGTTCAGTTCTCAATTGGTATCGCCAACTCATATTATGCTTCGGATGATGACCGGTATACCTGCGAATGGGGAATTCGCTGGAAACAGGTGCCTTATGAAACCCGCTTCGGGACTGGCCGTTACACGGAAATCGAACAGCATCCGTTGGCCGACGACGCGGTGATCGATGATTACCGGCCCCCCGACCCTTTCCGGGAAGAACTGTATCGCCCGCTTGCCGGCTTAATCCGGGACTACGGTCGTGATTGGTATGTGCTGGGGGTGACGGTGTGTACGATATTCGAGGGAGCCTGGTATCTCAGGGGTCTTGACCGGTTGCTGATGGACCTGGTGTTGAATGAGGAAAAGGCCCACCAGATCCTGGATATTCCCTTTCATTACCACCGGGAAGCGGCCAAACAAATGGTGCAGATGGGGGTGGACGGTATCTGGCTGGGCGATGACGTTGGGACCCAGCGGGGAATGCTCATCTCACCGGAACTTTGGCGGCGCTATCTCAAGCCCCGGATGGCCGCGCTGTGTCACGAATTAAAGACACTCAAGCCTGATCTCCAGATTGCCTATCACAGCGACGGTAATATTCTGCCCATCATTGACGAACTGATCGAAGTGGGAATCGATGTCCTGAATCCGATCCAGCCCTTGGCCATGGATCCGGAGGACTTGAAAAAGCGCTACGGGAAGCGGCTGTCGTTCTGGGGAACTATCGACGAGCAACACACGCTCCCCTTTGGGAATCAAGACGACGTGAAACGGGAAACACTAAAAAGGCTGCGGACAATGGCTCCGGGTGGAGGATTTCTCATCTCACCGACTCATCACGTGCAGTTGGACACTCCGGTGGAAAACTTTTTGACGTTTCTGAAAACGGTCAGAGAATATGGAATATACGATAAATTGGGACGGGTGTGAGGTGGCGGTTTTTTTTGTAACGTGTTCTACGTATAGTTAAAAGACTTGATGATAAGTAAGGGAGGTGAAGAATTTCAGTTAACATCGCACAGATCCTCAAACTTCGCGGTTGGTGTGTAACTGCAGGATACTGATCCTGCTCGGTGCGGGAAAGTCAAACGGTTGAACGGCTCGGTCAGTTTTCAGTGAAAAGAGGAATGAGAACATAATATCTAGTAAGTGGAATATACCTAGAGGTACAGAGGTGGGGGGACATTCTGTAAGCCGAGTTCTGTCCTCCCCCGGAACGGGGGAGGTGGTAACCATCTGTCTGGGGAGCCGGTTTCCCGGTTCCTCAAGCGGCCAACCCGAAGGTCGGCGAGCAACCTCAACCCTTCCTATTTGGCCTTGCTCCGGGTAGGGTTTACCTGGCACAACGGTCACCCGTTGCCCGGTGAGCTTTTACCTCACCTTTTCACCCTTGCCTCCGGCATGACCGGAGGCGGTTTCCCTCTCTGTGGCACTTTCCCGGGGTTACCCCCGCTGGGTGTTACCCAGTACCCTGCTCTGTGGAGCTCGGACTTTCCTCGAGTGGGTTTTCCACCCGCGATTACCCGAACGTCCCCTCACCCGCTTTTAAGTATAACCGATTGGACTTATAAATGCTATCCTTAGGTTTGGAATAAAGAAACCGGCTGCAGTTCGGACAACGGATTAACCCTTCTTCCTTGCGGGCGGCTTTCTCGATAGCAAGGGGTACGGTCAGCCTACAGCCCCCGCAGGTTTCTTCGACCAGTTCGGCGAGTGGATCGGTTATTCGTTGGATAAGCTTGTCGTATTCCCGGTACACGGGAGCGGGTATCGTGGAAGTGACTCTTTCCCGTTTCTGGGTCAACCCGGACAGTTCCTCGGTCAACACAACCAGCTCTTCCTGAGCCTGGCCAAGAAAGTGTTCTACCCGGCTATCCTGCTGCTTGATCCGGCTTACTTCCTCTTCAAAAGAAACCTGGAATGTTTCAACGTGTACCATTTGGGTGATAATTTCTTCCTCCAGGCGTTCTTTTAATTTTTCGAAGATCTCCATGTTCTTTTCCCATTGGGAGAGTTCTTTCGATGAGGTGATATCTCCACTGTAGAGTTTCTTTTTCAGAGCATCCAGCTTCGCTTCGACTCCCTTCAGTTCCAGTTCTTTATTGGCTAGGGCCAGCATTTCCCGTTCTTTCATTGGCTTGAGATCGGTGAGTTTTTTCCGGTCGTTTTCCTGTTTCCTCAGATAGCGCTCGCTTTCCTCTTCATTTCGTTGAATTTTTTTGCGGATAGTCCGTATACGGCTGTCCAACATTTGTAGATTCAGGAGGGATTGGATTACGGTCAACACAACACTTTGTCTCCTTGTAACGGAAAGGACCGGCACCGATGGCAATTACCGCAAAGCTAACATTCATCTTCGAAGACGAGTTCCGCCTTGAGTTGCTCCCGGCAGGCCTGTTCCCGGATTCTGTGAAAGATTTTTCTGAAGGCATACCGCTCTCCCGGGCCATGGGGCACCTGGAGGGAGAAAATCCCGTTGAGACGTAGTTTTTCCACTTGGTGGTGGGAAAGATCACCGGTGAGATAGATTTGGGGGTCACTATCCAAAACCGCGGGCAGTAAGGAACTGCCGCTTCCCGGGCACAGAGCGATTTTTCGGAGAACGGCAGGAATCTCGCCGTATGGAGCATCCAGGCGGCATTGATGGGAAAAAAGCTCCTGAGCCCGGTTAAAGAGGGTTTCTGAATCTATGGCCTCGGTCAGGTGGATCAGACGGCCCAACCCGGTCAAGGACGGAGTGGCGGGCGGGAGAGGGTAGACGTCGATGACCGGATTTTCATAGGGGTGCGCGTTGTGTAACGCAGTCACAACCCGTGCCAGACGGGAAGAATCGACGTGGATCTCCAGTCGGACTTCCGGAATTGTTTCCCGTTGCCCAACATTTCCCCGGTAGGGCAAAGCCCCGCTTTGTGGGGTGTAGGTTCCGGTCCCCGGGGTGGAAAAGCTGCATTCCCGGTAGCGGCCGATCGTTCCCCCTCCCGCCTTGAAAGCGCCGTCTCTGATTTTGTCCAGTGCTCCCGGAGGGGTAAAGGTGACCACCGTATATTCAGGAGCGGCCGTCCGGGGTAACAGGGGGGAGGAGGGACCCGCGAGAGCAAGACCCTCCATCCATTGCTCGGACATGCCTGGTTTCTGACAATCCAGGTTGGTGTGGTGAGCCAGGACACAGACCCCCCGATGATACAGCTCGCAAAGCATATTGGTCCAGAGATCTTTCCGTGACAGACGGTTGAGGGGTTCCCAAAGCGGTGGATGGTGAAGGAAGAGAAAACCGGCGTCAAGCGCCAAGGTTTTTTGAAAAACCGCGGGGTTCAGCTCTAACGCAGCCAGCACTTTCCCGATTGGTTTTCCGGAACCTGAGATATGAATACCGGTGGGATCTTCGGGAAAAGCCAGGGACGGCGGACAAAAAGAGTCGAAAAAAGTAACGAGGGTTTCCAGTTCTTCCATGAACCATTCCCTGCGTAGATTTTCTGGTGGGTCCACCTGGGATCGAACCAGGGACCGGCCGGTTATGAGCCGGCTGCTCTACCCCTGAGCTATGGACCCACTCCGCACATACAGTATCACAATGTCGGCTTCTGTTCAAGGATTTCCGGGTAGGGACGAGATAGACAATTAGGCTGATTTGCGCTACAAAATAGGTATGAAAAACCTGACCTTCGATGAAAAGGTGGAGGTTCTGGGTAAGGCAGCTCAATACGACCTATGCGGCGCTTGCTTTGCCCAGGAACCGCGGCGGAGGAAGCCCGGTGGGGGATGGATTTATCCCGCGGTGTTCCCCAATGGAAAAAAGGCAAATCTCTTGAAAATCCTTTTATCCAATCATTGTTCGCATAACTGCTACTATTGTTCCAACCGGGAGGGTAGACTGGGAGTGCGCAGCCGTTTCACCGCCGAAGAACTGGTCAGGCTTTTTCTGCTTCTTCATCAGCAAAAGCGGGTGCGGGGCCTTTTTTTAAGTTCGGCCTTGGATCGGAATCCTTACCGGACCATGGAGGAGATGCTTAAAACGGCCGATCTCCTGCGCCGCCAACATCGCTTCGGTGGCTACATTCATTTGAAGATACTCCCGGAATCGCCCTCCGACTACATTGAGGAGGCCTTGAGGCTGGCCACCAGGGTTTCAGTGAACATTGAAGCGCCGACCCCCGAGCATCTTAGGTCCATAGCCCCCCAGAAGGATTTTGCCCGGATCTGGAGTCAATTCGTCTTGCTCCGGGAATACGCACGAAAAGGACTGAAAGCGGCGGCCGGCTTTACCACCCAACTGGTGGTGGGGGGGAGTAAGGAGAACGACCGGCAAATTATTGAAACGATTGCCGGTCTCTATCGGGAATACGGGATGGCCAGGGCGTATTACAGCGCTTTTCAACCGGTGGACAGAACACCCTTGGCTGAAAAGCAAGGGGAGTCGACCTGGCGGGAACATCGCTTATACCAGGCCGATTTTCTCCTGCGAAAGTATGGATTCCAGCCGGAAGAGCTGATTTTCGACCAGGGAGGGAATCTTTTCCTGAAAACCGACCCAAAGAAAGTTTGGGCGATCAATCATCCGGAATTTTTCCCGGTGGAAATAAACCGGGCAACCTACCAGGAACTGTTGCGGGTACCGGGAATTGGTCCGGTTTCAGCCAAAAAAATCCTGACTACCCAGCGCCTCGCCCCGTTCCGGGAGGCGGAGTCTTTGCGTAAGCTGGGGGTTCGGACGGGTGTCGCCGCTTCCTATCTTTTGATCAATGGAAAACGGGCCAGTGGCCAACTTTCCCTTTTCGAAAAACGGCGTGCTCCGGCAACCTCCGATGAATCGTTCGTAGTCTGAGAATTCACCCGGAGTAAAGGATATTGTTGTCTACGTTCTATTTTCAGAGAGCCAACCAATCGGCGTATCCGACAGAGGTAGAGAAGGAAGTGAATGCAATCGCTCGCTGATCATGAAAGACAAAACCCGGTTGCGGTACACTATATGCGATAATTCAACTTTCGCACCTCACAATTATGAGTTTCTCCCTCAACCATGAGGGAACCTGGTTCCAGAATGCGGATATTGACTTTTTCAGATGAGTCGCCGGAACGTGAAAGACTTCCTGCAGAATCTGGGTAAACAATTCACAGACCAATCGCAAGGCTTCCGTGAAGGTGATATCAGGGAGTTCATCGCAACAGGCA
>DATIKP010000135.1 GCA_035477455.1 Atribacteraceae bacterium | reverse complement strand
GCGGTCCCGAAGGGCGGGGCGGCATCAACATCCTCTTCTGGGGGCCGCCCGGTACGGGCAAAACCGAATTCGCGAAATATCTCGCGCATTCCCTCGGCGTCGCGCTGATTGTGAAACGCTCTTCCGATCTCGATAGCATGTGGGTCGGAATGACCGAAAAGAACATTGCCGCAGCGTTTCGGGAAGCCGTGCGAGCGAAGGCCATCCTGTTTATCGATGAAGCCGATTCGTTTTTCTCCGCCCGCGAGAACGCGTTCAGGTCGTGGGAGGTCAGCCGCACCAACGAATTCCTTACACAGATGGAAAACCACTCCGGCATTCTCATCTGCTGTACGAATCTGCTCCCCTCCATGGACAGGGCGGCCATGCGCCGGTTCACCTGGAAGATTGAGTTCGGGCCGCTGAGAAACGACGATAAGGTCGGTCTGTATGTTAAATATTTCGGCGGGAAAGATCCGCTCACTCCGGCGCAGAAGCTGAGGATCGCGTCGATCGGTGGGCTTACCCCCGGCGATTTAAAAGCGGTATGGCAGCGGTACCGGTATGTTTCGAAATGTGAAATGGATCACGAGCTTATAATTAAGGAGTTGGAAAACGAAATTAAATACAGGGTTACGGTGAATATCGGGAAGATTGGATTTTGACAGAGGAAACATGATATCATAGATGTTCCGGGAAATTCGTGTAAAATATGCTTTTTACGGGAATTATACTATGTCCCAAAAGTGGTCTTCCTTGAAGAATCCTGTTGGGGATGGAGAGGCCGGTGGAGGCGGAAGCAAGATCCGCGATCATCAAATCAACGTACGCCGTGAATCTGCAGATCGCGCGCCGGAACAGGTCCCTTAATCACCACCCCTTCCTCCCCGCAAGCTCCTTATGCCGGAAGCAGTCCACGGTGTGATCGTTGACCATCCCCACGGCCTGTATGTGGGAGTACACCACCGTGGGACCCAGGAACTTGAAGCCGCGCTTTTTGAGGTCCTTCGCCCAGGCGACGGCCTCGTCGGTAAACACCGGAAAATCACCGAGAACACGGAACCTGTGGACTGCAAAAGTTAGAATATCATCTGACACTTGACCTTTCAACATACAACCGACTCCTCTTTTGCTGTCAGTCTGTCCAACATTTTTTCATCGGCCAGGTG
Source organism: Atribacteraceae bacterium (assembly GCA_035477455.1). Classification (NCBI taxonomy): domain Bacteria; kingdom Pseudomonadati; phylum Atribacterota; class Atribacteria; order Atribacterales; family Atribacteraceae; species Atribacteraceae bacterium. The sequence continues at coordinate 1,540 of DATIKP010000135.1, read as the reverse complement.
CTTCGAATCCTTGAATGTTTCCATCGGTGTTTTACCAAAACAGTACCGGCCACCACTATGGGGACGCTGTTCATTATACTTCTTCAGCCACTCATCAAGGTCTACCTGGATTTCCTCAAGGCTTGTGTAGTGCCTTCTCCGAAATGCTACCGCATAAAATTCATCCTGAATCGTCCGGTGGAATCGCTCACAAATACCATTGGTCTGCGGATGACGCGTTTTCGTCTTAGTGTGCTCAATCTCCTCGATGCTCAGATACAGCTCATACTCGTGGTGATCGCGGGTGCCGCAGTACTCCGTGCCACGGTCTGTTAGTATACGCAAAAGCCGGACGTCTTGTTCCTCGTACCAGGGCAGTACCCGATCATTGAGCATATCAGCCGCAACCAGGGCGTTCTTGCGGTCATAAAGCTTTGCATGAGCTACCTTGGCATAGGTATCAATGAATGTCTGCTGGTAGATTCGTCCCACACCCTTGATTGTGCCCACGTAATACGTATCCTGCGCTCCCAGATAGCCCGGATGGGCAGTCTCAATCTCTCCCTCGGCTGCCTTCTCATCCTTGGCCCGTTCCATGGCCCTGAGTTGGTCCTCTGTCAAGATGATGCCCTCTTGGGCCACCTTCGCCTCCAGGGCCTTGAGCCGTTTCTTGAACACCTCGAGATCGTGGCGCTGCCACACGCAGCGGACCCCCACAGGGGAAATGAAAAGTCCCTCCCTCCGGAGTTCATTGGAGACCCGTTGCTGGCCATAGGCGGGGTTCTCAATCGCCATCTCGACAACCCTGCGCTCGATCTCCGGGTCTACCCGGTTCTTGACATTGGGCTTCCGGCGGTTCAGATCCTGAAGGCCCACCTCCCCGCCAGTCTCAAACTGTTCCTTGAACCGATAATAACTGTCCCGGGAATACCCGAACATCTTACATGCCTGGGATACGTTCCCTAACTCCTGGGCCAGTTTCAGAACCCCAAGTTTTGGTTTGATCACTCTTTCTTCGCTCTCATAATCTGACACCTCTTATTAAATATTATCGGCATGTGTCAGATATTATCTTAACTATTACATTTTTTTACTTCAAAGGTTCGACACAGATAATTTCACCATTATAGTCAGGCCATGTACAGCAGAGTGTCGATCCGTCATCTTTAAAATAGAAATATTCCGTAATAGTTCCTTTTGGTTCAAGATATGCAATGATCAAGTCCTTATGCCTATAAAGATGCCCTCTCGCAACTCCACGTTCACTTTTTGACTCATAACTATAGTATTGATATTTAAAGCTACCGTTTGGTCGAATTTCCCATTTACGAGTCTGGTCCCATCCTTTGAATTCAAAATTATACCTTCTAAAAGTCGATATTTTATCCAGATTCCTTCTATTATTTAAATAACTATCGCTTGCTAAAGAGGAATTAAAGACCCATCCCTTGACTGTTTCTTTGTCGCTCCCTCTTTCATAAAATTTGGTATCAATAAATACCCACTCCCCATCAACTCCACTAAGTCTATCTCTAATTTTTCCCTTATCGACAATCAGGCG
>DATIKP010000134.1 GCA_035477455.1 Atribacteraceae bacterium | reverse complement strand
GTGTCCAGACGCTGCATCTCCGCTTCCAGGAAGGCCCGGTTGTAGAGGTCGGTGAGGGAGTCGTGGAAGGAGAGGTGGCGGATGCGTTCTTCGGCGCGTTTCTGCTCGGTGATGTTCTGGCCGAATTCGATGAGGGCGGTGACCTCCCCGCTTTCCGCAAGAACCGGATAGCCCCTCAGAAGCCAGGTCCGCCCGTCCGGAGTGCTGACCTGTCCGGTGGCCGGCCGCCCGGTGTCCCGGGCGGTGACCACCGGACAGGCGGGACAGGGCTCGCTTCGCTGGTGCCAGAGTTCGAAACAGGGTTTTCCGACCAGATTTTCCAGCGGGAGACCCAGCGCTTCAGTGGCGGCCCAGTTGGCCCATTGCACGCTCAGGTCCGGAGTCAGGAAGCTGATCATCTCCAGTATGGCGTTGAGGATCAGGGCTTTCTCCTGTTCACTGTGGCGCAGGGCCGCCTCGGCCTTTTTCTGCTCGGTGACGTCCCGGCCGATGCCGGCCAGGCCGATCACTTGTCCCTGATCGTCGAACAACGGCAATTTCGAAGTGAGGAGCCAGCGTTCCTGCCCGCTTCCTTTAAACGCCTTCTCTTCCCTATTGATGACCGGTTTGCCGCTGGACAAAACGTAGCGGTCGTCCTGGTAAAACTGCTCGGCGATGTCGGAGGGGAAAACTGCAAAGTCGGTTTTACCCAGGGCTTCTTCCTCCCGGTCGAGTCCCATATGTTTGACGTCGGCCGGATTGGCCAGAAGTTTGCGGGTCTCCCGATCTTTGGCGTAGATCCCATCCGGGATGTTGTCGATAATGGTCCGCAGGAGCCTCCGTTCCCACCGGAGTTCTTCCCGCCGCCGGTATTCTTCGGTGACGTCCCGAAACACGAGCACCGCCCCCAGGATAGTGCCGTCGCTGTCGCAGATCGGAGAGCAACAGTCGGCGATCTGCCGCCGGGTGCCGTCCCGGGCGATGAGGAGGGTATGGTTGGCCAGGGTGACGGTTCGGGCCTGTTGCAGGGCGCGGTGCACCGGGCTTTCCAGCGCCTGGCCGGTTTGGGCGTGCACGATGTGGAAAAGCTCATCCACCGGTTTTCCCCGAGCTTCGGCATGGGTATACCCGGTAAAGACTTCCGCGGCCGCGTTCAGGCCGCTGATCCGGCCGGCCGCGTCGGTGCTGATCACCCCGTCCCCGATGGAGCGGAGGGTGGCTTGGAGGAGTTCCTGGCTTTCGTGGAGTTCGGCCGTGCGCCGGCGGACCCGTTTTTCGAGGCTGAGGCGGTAATGGGCCACAAATCCACCAAAGACGCTCAACAACAGAGTTAGCAGGGTCCCGGCCAGGGCACTCAACCAGCCTTCCCGCAGCGGGTAGAGAGAGGAGAACCCCCTGCCTGCCCGGCTCACCACCAGGTAGACTTTCCCGAAGGCAAACAATGGTGTCGCGATGCTTAGGGATTGGAAAGACGGCCGCCAGGTAGCGCTCCGGGCGGGAAGCCAGTCCTGGTCCGGGGAGGGGGAGGAGAGGCGGAAGAGTTCCGTACCGTTGCCGAGTTGGTACAGGGACACCGTAAGGACCGCGGGATCGCTACCGGCGATCCTGGCCGTGCGGGCCAGGAGCTGGTCCATGTCCAGGACGGCCAGGACGAAGCCCCCCTGGTTTTTCGGTACTCCCTGGGGAAAAACGGGCCGGACCAGGTTGATACGGGGGGGGATGCCGTTTTCCGGGATCGGCGGAAGCGGATCGCTGGCCGTAATCAGTCCGGTCCGGCGGGCCTGCTCCAGGGCCCTGCGCCGGAGGGGGTCAGACCCCAGGTCAAACCCCAGCACCGCGTGATTCCCCTCCCGGGGCGCCACGTAGAAGACCGGGTAATACCACTCCCGCCGGGCGGCCGGAACTCTCTGTCCCTGGCAATCCAGTTCCCAGAGGGCGTAGTCGACGATGCCGTCATGCCGGGCCGCCGCTTCCCAGCGTAAGCGGTCTTCCACCGGCACTGCCGGCACCCACTGCCAGGACTGGATCTCGGAGTACGCGATCAGCCGCTCGGTGTACTCCAGAAACTCCTGCCGGTCCACCGGGACATTGCCTTCCAAAAAATGCCCCAGTCTCCCCATCTGTTGACTATGGGTCTCCCGGAGCGCTTCCGTGATGCTGCTGGTTTTCTCCGCGGCCAGGTGGGCGAAGGCCGCCTGGCGGCTCCGCTGTTCTCGCTCGTAAACCATAATCGTCAGGAAAACGGTTATGGTCAGCCCGGTGATACAGATTACGATGGCCTCCCCGTAACGCTTGCTCTCTCCCTGCCGGCGCGGGTTGGAGGGGGGCTCGCGCTTCCCTAAAAGCAGCGGGCTGAGCAGGAGGATCAAAAGGAAGCTGATCGTGCCCAGCGCAGGGAGAAGTAGACTTTGGAGGAGCAGAAGGCGCCAGTGACGGAGGGAGATGTCTATCCCCACAACCGCCACGTTCTCCCCGCTGTGTCGGTGGAAGAGGGGAAGCAGGGCGCTTTTCCAGGGACCCCCCCGGTCCCGCCGGGGGCCCTCGGTGGTGACCTGGGCGGTGGAGAAGGCCTGCCGGAGGGCGGGGGAGGCTTCGACAACCTCCCCGGGCCTAAATCCCTCGGGGGAATCCGCCGGTTCGGAGTCCACCAGAAAGACGATCCTGCCGTCGGCGGTGCGCCTCAACACGTACAGGAAACGGTATTGGGGGAAAGCCTGACGGGTAAGCAAGAACTGGGCCTTGAGTTTGCGATAGAGGGGGGTCTCTTCGTCTTCTGCGCTTCCCCTCAACTGGGAGATAGGCTCTGGATTGAAAGCCTGGAGCAGCAAGCGGCCCTGTCGGAGGAAATCTGCATACAACAACTGCTCGGTGCGTTGCACCTGCCAGCAGGCAGCGAGCAGGCCAATACCGAGCGCCGCAATAGCCCAGCGGATTTTCTGTCTGGGGATCGAGAGGTTCATCGGCTACGCACTGCGGGGTAGTCCATGTTGAACGCTCCGGGAACGGCATATTGTCTATTGTTGCAAATATCCGCCTTCTTTGTCAAATAAAATAAAACGGATATCCTTTTCCTGCTCTTTGCCAGCGGGCCCGACTGCTTGGTTCTGCCATATGTACCGGCTAGGTCAACGGGGAATGCCGGTACACGGAAGATTACTCGGAAGGGTCCGGTTAATCGACCTTGGGTTTTATCCCGTCCTTTTACGCTGAAAACGTACCGACCCGATCAGGTTGGGAAGCATGACCACCATGACCAGGATGGTCCCGATGATCACCAGCATCACCTGGCCGGGCACGTTGAGTAGTCCCAGTCCGAAACGGAGCAAACGCATCAGGATCAGGGCCAGGATAGCACCGACGATGCTCCCTTTCCCTCCTGAGGGGCTCACTCCTCCCAAAACGGCGATGGCGATAACTTCCAGTTCATATCCCAGAGCGATATTCGGTCGGGAACTTCCCAATTTGGAGGTGAGAAATACCGCCGCCAGGCCAGACATCGCCCCAGCCAGGGTGAATAGGATGAGTTTGATCCGGCCTACCGGGATACCGGAAAACCGGGCAGCGACCTGATTGTTCCCCATCGCGAAAATCTTCCGGCCGAAGGTGGTTTTATGAAGCACCAGTCCAAAGATTATCGCCAGAATAGCGAAGATCAGGATAATGAAGGGGATCCCGCTCGCTCCTATGTGCCCCCAGGCTAGGTAGGCATACCAGCGGGGAAACCCCCCTACCGCCCGGTCTCCCAGGATAATGAAAGCGATTCCCCGGAACAGAGTGTTGGCGGCTAAAGTCACGATCACTGAGGAGAGGCCGGGGATACGGGAGATCAAAAAGCCGTTGAATGCCCCGCACAGGGTTCCCACCACACAAGCGACGAGGATGGCCAGACCCATGGGCACCCCAGCTTGGAAGGCGATAGCCATCAAGACTGAGGAGAGGGCGACGGTGGAAGAAACCGAGATGTCGATTTCTCCGGAAATTAAGATCATGGCTACCGGGAGGACGATGAATCCTCTTTCCAGGAACACCGCCATGGCCTCTATCAGTCTTTGATAGTCCCAGAAATGCGGTGAGAGGCGGCTGTTCACGATGCTGATTCCAACGATCAGACCTACCAGAAGCCATTCCCAACGGAGAAAGACCGCTCGGGCACTCCAGCTGCCGGAGGAGATTATGGCTTTGGATGTTTCCATCATATTTTCCTTTGCAGCAGGGCTTTACGTTCGAAGTTCCGGGTGATGGCGATGTTCACCAATACCGCTACCAGGATGATCGCTCCCTGCAGGGCCATTCTCCAGAAGGGGGAAACCCGAATCATGGGCAATGCGTTATTGATAATGCCGATGGTGAAGGACCCCAGAAGTATGCCGGAGACTGTACCCACACCCCCGGTGATCGCTACTCCTCCCAAAACACAGGCGGCCACGATGGTGAACACATACCCGGAAGCCGAATCGCTTTGGGCGGAGGCGTAGCGGGAGACCCACATGACTCCGGCCAATCCATAGAGGGCTCCCGAGAGTGTATACACCAACCAGACGATGCGGTTGGTCTTGATCCCGATGATGCGGGCCGCTTCTAAATTACTCCCTACGGCGAAAATCTTCCGGCCGGTTTCGGTGTGGTTGATGAAATAGGTAAAGATGATGTAGGCCACGACGGAAATCAGAATCAGGTTGGAAAAGCCCAGGAGTCTTCCGGTGGACATGGCTTTGAAACCGTCAGGCAATTCATGGGCATTGACCCACCGGCCGCCGCTGATCATAAAGGTGAGCCCCCGGTAGACGTACATCATGCCCAGGGAAGCGATAATCGGGACCACTCGGCCCCGGGCGATAATGGCCCCCGTAATCGCTCCAAATCCTGCTCCCAGAGCCATCCCCATAAAGAGTGTCAGGACCGCCGGAATCGCCGGGTAGCGGATGAGGGTCAAGCCCACGATCATCCCGGTGAGGGCTATCCCCGATTCGGCGGACAAGTCGATTCCTCCAGTAACCAATACCATCATCATGCCGATAGACAGGATAGAAAGAATCGAGGTATCCAGGAGCATGTCGTGCAGATTTCCCCAGGTGAGAAAGCGGGGATTGCGCGCCCCGATCAAGAGTGAAATAGAAATAATGAAAACCACCAACCCCAGATCTCGAAACCCTCGCAGGTTTTTTAAGAAATCCAGGCCGGAGTTTTGTATTGAGCGGTTCATTTTTATACCCTTTCCTTTACCGGTTCACTTCCACTGCAGCCGCCAGCAATTTTTCCTGGGTAGTCTCCTCCCGGCTGAACGTGCGGGTGATCCGCCCCTCGCGCATCACGATGATCGTATCGCTCATCCCCAGGATTTCCGGCATTTCCGAGGAGATCATGATCAGAGCGAAACCTTCGGCGGCCAGGTCGCTCATGATCTGGTGGATAGCCGATTTGGCTCCCACATCCACCCCCTTGGTCGGTTCATCCAGGATCAGAATGTGCAGTTCTCCCGCCAGGAGTTTTCCCACCACTACTTTTTGTTGATTTCCTCCGGACAACGCGAGTGTTTTTTCGAAGATGGAAGGCGCCTTGATTTTGAGCAATTCAAAGAGTTTTTGGGAAACCTTGTATCCCGCTTGATTTTTCAGCCAGCCTCTCCGGGCATAACGATCGAGGGTGGACAGGGTGATGTTGTCGGTGATGGTCAAGGGTAAGACCAAGCCCTGTATCTGGCGGTCTTCCGGCAGGTAGCCGATTCCCAGTTCCATGGCCTTCCAGGGGCTGTCGATGGTGCATTCTTTCCCTCGCACAAAAATTTTCCCCCGGTCACTGGGGTGGATCCCGAAAATGGCCTGGGCCACTTCCGACCTGCCGGAGCCCACCAGTCCAGAAAAACCGAGTATTTCCCCCTCACGGAGGGAAAAGGAGATATCAGCGAAGTAGCCCACCCGGGACAGCCCTTCCACCCGGAGAGCTTCTTTTCCAACTGGAACAGTGGATTTAGGAAAAAGCTGGTTGATTTCCCGCCCGACCATCGCCTTGATCAGTTCAGCTTCGGAAATCTCCGGGACCGGCCAGGTTCCGATGCTTTTCCCGTCCCGAAAAACCGTAACCCGTTCGGCGATCTGGTAGATGTCTTCGAAACGGTGGGAGATGAAAATGATCGAGGTTCCTTCATTGCGCAGGCGGCGGGTGATGGCGTAAAGTTCCTCGGTTTCTCCCTTGGTCAAAGCGGCGGTGGGTTCGTCCATGATCAGAATCCGGGCATTGAGCGAGAGCGCCTTGGCGATTTCCACCATTTGTTGTTGTGCGATACTCAGGTCTCCCATCCGGAGATTCGGGTTGAGATCCGTACCCAGGGATTTCAGGAGCCTTTTCGCTTCAACTCGCATTTCTTTCCAGAGCAGGTGGCGGGAACGGGGCTCCACCAGAGGGTGACCCATAAAGATATTTTCCATTACGGTGAGATGGGGAAAGCAAGTGGGGTATTGGTAGATGGCGGCGATCAAGTGTTTCTGGGCGACGGTGGGATTGCTGATCAGTATCTTTTTTCCGTGAAAAAGGATTTCTCCTTTGTCCGGCTGGAATACGCCGGTGATGATTTTAATCAGGGTTGATTTACCGGCGCCGTTTTCGCCCACCAGGGCGTGGATTTCACCCGGCTTGAGGTTGAAATCCACGCTTTCCAGGGCTTTGACCCCGGGGAAATTTTTCGATATTCCTTTTAATTCCAGTACAAATTCATTCATGGCTCTTTCGGGAGATGGTTACTTTCCGGAATATCCCGGGCGGGGTACTGACCCCGCCCGGAAGGGATGAATCGGTAATTGGTGAACAGGAAGCGACTTGAGGCAAAGCTTAATCAATACACGACTTTCCACTCTTCGATGTTCGTCGCATCGAAGCGAAAGGGCGGGCCGAGCAGGACTTCTAACCCACCGTCAGCGGTAGTGGTAATGGATTTTTCGCCCATCCGGCCGGCCGTGAGGGTTTCCCCGACTGCTCCACTGATCGTTCCATCAAGCAACAATCCCGCTACATAGGTTGTTAAGTATCCCAAATCTACCGGATTCCAGAGGAACATGGCCTGGCAGACACCGGCCAAAATCCACTCGGCCATTTCACTGGGCAGTCCCAGGCCGGTCAGTTGAACCTGCCCGGTCAAACCGGCATCGGAGATGGCTTTCCCCGTAGCGGCGATTCCCACCGTGGTGGGGGAGATGATTCCCCGGAGATTGGGAAAAGACTTGAACAGACCCATAGCCTCGTTATAACTTTTATCCCGCAGGTCATCTCCAAATACGACGGAGACCAATTCCACGTTTTCATACTGCGGTTCTTTGAGTTCTTCCCTCATCCATTCGATCCAGATGTTCTGGTTGGTCATGGTGGCACCGGCACTCAGTATGGCGATCTCACCTTCATAATCGATCATTTCCGCGATGGCCTGAACTTGGAGTCGGCCGATTTGTTCAAAGTCGGCCTGGTTGATGTGAAGAACCCTCCCGTCGGGATGGACTCCCGAGTCGAAGCTGATGGTCAGGATTCCGGCATCTCTCGCCCGTTGCATCGCCGGAACCAAGGCATAGAAATCATTGGCGGATACGGCAATGGCATCAACCTCTTGAGCGATCAAGTGGCTGATGATTTCAATCTGTCCTTCCACGGTGGGAGTGGGAGGACCCTGGAAAATTAAAGTGTTTCCCATCTCGTCAGCAGCGGCCTGGCCTCCCCGGCCAACCGCATCGAAGAAAGGATTACCGACGTTTTTGACTACCATGGCTATGTCAAATCCTTCAGCAAACGCATACACTGAGAAAAGACCGAGCAGGAGTAAGCAGGACAAAAATACAAGCAGTACTTTTTTAGACATAAATATCCAACCTCCTTATTAAGACTCCTCTTTCAACTGACCAGTTCTCCATGTTCTTGAGGGAAGATGCCTTGAAACGGTGTTCAAGAAAGAAACACCCCAACAGCCAATAGATGATTTGTGCGAGTTTATGCACCTCCTTGTGCTTTATTGAGGACAGAGAAAAGGTTCCCATAATTTCCTTTGCCCGCAGGATTCAATGGAATTCTCTGACCAGTTACACGGCATATGGCGCATTCAATGTGATAGTGGGATGAGAGCGTGATATGTGGCCAGTTTTTCAGCGTTGCTTTCAAACGGGAGAAATATGACTTGTTTCTCTCGCCTCTTTAACTATTATATAGGAAGAAAAGATTTTGTTCAATATGGAGTTGAAGGGACGAAAGGGAGGTGTTAACCATGGAACGCTCAACTCTCGTTTTTTCGGAAGGCGGACCACAGCATTTAGACCTGGTATTGGATAAGTGCAGCCGGGTGATCAGAGAAGAGGGGATTAATCACCTGGTGGTGGCCACTGGGGGAGAGACGCTTCTCCGGGCCGCCCGTTTACTGCGGTCAGATATCGCGGGAGGTTTGAATCTGGTCGGGGTGACACTACAGGCCGGAACCTGGGTGGAATACGGAGAACCGAATTGGGACAAGCTGGCGGAGGCAAAAAACCTGGGAGCCCAGGTTCTCACCTGTACCCACTCGCTCATGGGCAATGTCGAGTCAGCCATCGTTCGGAAGTTTGGTGGCGTCCCACCGGTCGAGCTCATCGCTTATACCTTGTATGCCTTTTCGCAAGGGACCAAGGTGGCGGTGGAAGTCATGTTGAGCGCGGTAGATGCCGGAATGCTCCCCTCCGGAGTTCCGGTGATCGGCGTCGGTGGGACGGGAGAGGGGGCGGATACGGCGTTGCTCATGCGTGCGGTGTCCACCGTCGATTTCTTCGACCTGAAAATCCATGAGATCCTGTGTAAACCACGATAAGGGTTGAGCGTGTGGAGAATGGTACTCGTGAGTCGAAAGTCGTGAGTGATCACTCACGACTTTCGATATTTTCCTAAAACACTCTCCGCCTGTTCAAGAATAAAGTCCCAGGTGGCCCGGACATGGCGTTCCTCGGTCAGGCGGGAGGCGATGACCATCCGGATGGCGTAACGTCCCCGCAGGACAGTGTGAGTGAGAAAGGCTTGACCGGTGGCGTTGATCCGTTCCAGAAGTTCCCGGTTCATGGTGGTGAGGTCTTCTTCCGAACGGTTCCCGTCGTTCAGCCGGAAGCACACCAGGCTCACGCTGACCGGGGCCATGAGTTCAAAGCGGGGGTCGGCCGTCACCCATTCCTTGAATTGTTCGGCCAGGCGTAAATGTTCCCGCAGTATTGACCGCAGACCTTCCACCCCGTAGCTGCGGATGACGAACCAGAGCTTCAGGGCCCGGAAGCGGCGTCCCAACTGAATCCCCCAGTCCCGAAAATTTGAAACCTGGGCGTCTACTCCGGTTTTCAGGTATTCCGGGTGGATTTCGAACGTTCGGGTCAGGAGCGTTGGGTCTTTGACGAAGTAGGCCGAGCAGTCGAAATTCGTAAACATCCACTTGTGGGGATTGAAAACGAAAGAGTCGGCATACTCCACGCCGGACAGGAGGGATCGTTTCTCGGGAAGAATGGCCGCGGTACCGGAGAAGGCGGCGTCGACGTGAAGAAAGAGACGATGGCGGCGGCAGATTTCCCCGATGACTTTTAGGGGATCTACTGCGGTGGAGGAGGTGGTGCCCACGGAGGCCACCACACAGGCCGGGGTCAGACCTTGGGTCTTGTCGCGCTTGATGAGTTCCTCGAGTTTTTCGGGAAGCATCGCAAAATTTCGGTCGGTGGGAACCAGCCGGAGATTGGTTTTCCCGAAACCGGCGATCTTGATCCCCTTTTCGATACTTGAGTGAGCTTCCTCGGAGGCATAAACCGTCAGGGGTTTTTGAACACCGAAAGTGTTTCCGGAAAACTCGGTAGCCACTTCCCGGGCGGTGAGTAGCGCGCACAAGGTGGCCGTGGAAGCGGTGTCCTGGATCACTCCCTTCCAACCCTCGGGTAGCTGGAGCATCTGACGGAGCCATTCCATTACCACTTCCTCGAGTTCAGTAGCCGCCGGTGAGGTTTGCCAGACCATACACTGGGCTCCCAATCCGGCGGTCAGGAGTTCGGCCAGGATAGAGGGAGGGCTGGTGTTAGCCGGAAAATAGGCAAACCAGCCGGGATGCTGCCAGTGAGTGATCCCCGGAACGACAATCTGCTGGAAGTCGGAAAAAATCTGATCCATCGCTTCCGGCTCACTCGGAGGGACTACGGGCAATTGACCCTTGATTTCCCCCGGTTCCACCCGGGATTTAACCGGGAAACGCTCCAGGCCTTCCTGATAATCGGCCAGCCAGTCGATGAATGCATATCCGTACCTTTTAAACGCTTCTTTGTCCACTGCCATACTCCTCCTGTCAGTCGCTTCGCACTCCTTCGTTTTGAATTGTCCTGATCCACGGGGGTTTTATAATGGGCTGGACCTGGGAGCTTTTGTTCTATCTCCTGTCTCTTTTCCAAGGTGCACGACCCTGCCCCGCTTACCCCAGGCGGATTTTCCGTAACGCGAAGCCCGGCTGTTCAGCGTGATCCGGCTGGTTTCCGGAAAGGAGACTCCCGGAACCTGCCGGAGGTATCCGGCCCTGGTGAAAAACCGGGCTCAGAGCCTGGGCCACCCGGCGGCCATCGGCCAGTTCATCCACCGGGGTCTTCCAACTCCCTGAGGAGGTCGGCGACGACCTGGGGATGTCCGCTTTTTGCCGCTTCGACGCTGGCCCACATCATGGCGTAAGTTTTGATGTTGTCCCGGAGAGAGAAATGTGATTCGCTGCGCTCAGTCACACATCGGCAGAATTCTGTGAGCAGTTCTTCCCGTTCGTCGACCACGTCCGAAGGATAGATGATTTCTTGCCGGTTCCCTTCCCTGGGATAGTGGTAGATCCGATTGTCTTCAAGCGTCAAGGCTCCCTGGTCCCCATAGCAATATATATTGCCGGTCCATTCGGTGGTTTTGCCAAAGCTCATCCAGCTGCCACAATAATTGACCTGAATACCCCGGGAAAAACGGATCACGCCCATGGCCGAGGCATTACCCGAAAACCAGCTCCAGGCCGGATTGAAACTTTCCATGGTGATCGTTTCCGGTTCATCATCCAGGACATAGCGTAGCGTGTCAAAATGATGAATGGCCATATCCTCCAGCAGGGGAAAGGTCATTTCTTCCCGCCAGCCTCCGAATTTCCAGGCCTTATGGAATTCATACAGCAGGTACCCGACCGCTCCAGCAACGCCGGAGCGGTAGATCTCTCGGAACGCTTTGATGGGAGGCTTGAGCCGGTAATTTTGTCCGACGAGGTAAATAAGCTCGGTGGTCTTTCGCCAGGCGCGGTAGATGGCGGCCGCGTTTTCCCAGGAGTCGGCGATGGGTTTTTCCGAAAGAATATGGAGCCCCTTTTCCATTCCCCCCAGAGCGGCATCCCGGTGGTAGCGGTTGGGGACGGCGATGAGAAGAGCTTCGGCACTGGTTTCCCGGAAAGCTTGTGTGAGGCTTTCACAGAGCTTCACCCCGTGGCCGGGGTATTTCCGGCTGAAGCCTTCCAGGGCTTCCGGCCGGTTATCCACCAGAGCCGCCAACGCACAACGAGGAGAGCGCATGAGAATATCCGCCCACCCCTCACCGAAAAGCCCGTAACCCACTTGAATAAATGCGATGTCTGCCATGTATTTCCTCCTCTGTCTCCAATCTTAATTCTACTGCAATAAGTAATTTTGCTGCAAAAGAACGAAGGAA
>DATIKP010000133.1 GCA_035477455.1 Atribacteraceae bacterium | reverse complement strand
CCGTTCAGAGAGGGTCCGCTCAGAGGGCAGGGTGTCTCCCGGCTGGTACTCGCCGGACTCAATGTCCCGGCGGAGCAACTCCTTGAGCTGGTAGTACAGGGGTATCGGGACCCGGCGGTCAAGGGTGATCAAGGGTGGCCTATTCCTCACATAAAATGACATTTTTATGGAAAGATATTAAGTTTTCACAACTTTGTATCGACCGACAAATCGATACCGGCGGAGATTATTACCATAGTCTGGGCACAGGCCAGGATCAGGATGACCGAAACCTGCCGGAAAATATTCAACCAATTGCTGAAGGTGAAAAAATGCGGTGATGTAATGGCAAAAAAAGCACTGAGTCCGATAAGACCGATCAAGGATCCTCCCTTGAGCAGGATACCTTTCAAGTTCTCATAAAAAGGGGACCGGGGAATGATCTGGTCATCAGCCGTGGTTTCTTTGGGTGATCTTATATTTGTATTCATCTCCTATACATCCCCCTTACCATCACCAACACCACTGGCAATGGCTAATATTTCGGCCTTTGAGGCCTTCTCCGGATGATCGAAAACACATACGACGTGACCCTTTCGCATGATAATCAACCGATCGGCCACCTCCAGCGCTTCCAGGGGATCCGAGGTCAGGTATAAAACCGTTAATCCACCTTCGGCCATTTTCCTGACCATCTTACGAATTTCGAATTTAGCCCCGACATCGATCCCCCGGGTCGGCTCATCCATAATTAAAATATCTGAATTTCTGGCCATCCAGCGGGCTAACAGAACTTTTTGTTGGTTTCCGCCACTGAGATAAAGTACCCCAGCGGAAAATATTCGGCGTTCGGATCCGCAGGGTTTCTATAAAATCACCAGCCACTTTTTTCTCTTTGCGGATATTCAGAATACCCTTTCTCGCAAGGCTTTTCAGGATGGCCAAGGTAATATTGGCAAATACCGGCATCTCGAAAACCAGTCCCTCCCGGCGATCTTCGGGAATATAACCGATCCCTTCATCTATCGCTTCGCGGGGAGACCGAACGATTATGTCCCTTCCTTTGAGAGTTATCGTCCCCTGGGATTTGATCAATCCCATGATCCCCTTGGCCAGGCTGGTCTTTCCGGATCCTATCAAACCAAAAACGACCACGATTTCCCCTAGATAAAAATCAAGACGGATTTCTTTCAAAAAATTATCAGCGGAAAAATCCTTTAATGAGAGAACCGGCTTTTTGCTGTTCGTCGTTTCTGTTGAATGAGAGGCAATCGATTCAAAATTTTTACCGGTCATGTAAAAGACAATCTCTTTTTCGGTCATTTTATCCCGGGATTGGGTAATAACCTTTTCACCGTCCCGTAAAACCGTGATACGATCGGCGATTTGCATAGCCTCGTTGATTTTGTGGGAAATAAAAATAATGCCCCGATTTTCCTTTTTCACCGTATGGAGAATCTGAAACAACCGCTTTGTTTCATCATCACTGAGGGCGGAAGTCGGTTCATCCAGAAGTAAAATTTGTATATCGGGATGGCTTATCGCCTTGAGGATTTCCACCATCTGTTGTTCTGCAACCGATAGACTAATGACCAGTGTGGCCGGATCAAGATTGATTTCAAAACGTTCTAAGAGTTTCCTTGATTCGGCATGGATTTTTTTCCAATCGATAGCCACTCGTCCCAACGGCCAGCGACCCAGGAAAAGATTTTCAGCAATGTTCAGCATCGGTATAAGAGACAATTCCTGATACACCAGAGCAATTCCGTTACGTAACGCTTCCCGCGGATTCTCCCGGCTCAGTTTCCGCCCCTGAAGAAATATTTCTCCCTCGTCTTTCTTGAACACCCCACTCAGGATTTTCATCAGGGTACTCTTACCGGCTCCGTTCTCACCCAAAACAGCGTGGATCTCTCCGGGGAAAATATCCAGTTCGATCCGCTTGAGGGCCTGGACCCCGGGGAAATGTTTGCTGACTTTATCCAATCGTAACAAAGGTTCTTTAAGGCTTTGGGTTACCACACCGTATACCCTCCGTCGATACTCAACACTGCACCGGTGGCGTATCCGAGCCTATCGGTGGCCATCATCAGAATCGCCGAGGCAATCTCTTCCGGCTGGCCGAGCCGGCACAGGGGACGGCTTTTTTCGATAGAGCTACGGACGGAAGCGGGATCCTGTACCCGGGAAAGAGCTTCCTCCAGCAACGGGGTTTCGGTGGTCCCGGGACATACACAGTTGACCCGGATCCCGTGAGGAGCCAGGTCTATGGCACAGCTTCGCGTAATCGAAATGACGGCCGCCTTGGTAAGATTGTAAATCACCTGGTTTTGGATACCGACCAAACCTGCCTCGGAGGCCACATTGACAATAACGCCTTTTTTCCCTGAGCTGATCATGCTTTCGGTCACATAGCGGGTCATCCATAAAACACCCACGATATTGATCGCCAGGAGATCTTCCAGGTCGATTTTCCGAAAAGAACGAACATCTCCCTGTCGATACCGGGCGGCATTGTTCACCAGAATATCGATCCCGCCGAATTCACCGGCAATCCGGCTGATTCCGACACGAATATCCGGTTCCGACGTCAAATCAATCCGAAAAAAATCGGCTTTTCCGCCCTCTTTCCGGATCTCCTGGAGAACGCGATCACCCCGCCCAGAATCCACATCAAGAATGGCTACGCGGGCTCCCTCACGAGAAAAAGCTTTTGCCGTTTCCTCACCGATCCCCGAGGCACCACCGGTAACAACCACATTTTTCTGGATAAGCCTTAGTTCCACTGTTGCCTCTCCCCTGCATTCAGAAAGCCGGAAGGCCCTTCCGGCACCTTCCGGCCTTCTGAAGTGTTTTATGGTTGGTAAGCTGCCTTGATTGCTTCCCAGTCTATCGGTTCCAGAGCCGGCTCGGGATAGAACAAGTCGGCATTGGCCTGCCAAGCGATCCTCGGCCGGATATCAAAATACTGGGGAACCATGTCCTCGAGCCCCAGAGCGGACATAACCGCAAATTTCGTACCATACCAACCCCATTCGGGGAACCCGTGCCAGGTCTCGGCGATCAGGCGGCCCTCCCGAATCCTTTCAATCGATTCCGGTGTACCATCGTTGGTAAAAATCTTGACTTCTTCCCGTCCCAGTCTTTCAGCCGTCAGCATAGCACCCAGACCCATCTCGTTGGAAGCGGCCCAAATAAAATCAAGAGTGCCTTCAGGATTGGCTGCAAGGATATCTTCCGTTACCCGGATGGCTTTTTCCCGGTTCCAGTCGGCTGGAAGGGTGGTGACTATTTCAATACCTGGGAATTGATCGACGACTGCATGAAAACCTCTTAGGCGGGCAACCGAGAAAAACCCTCCGGCAATTCCTTCGATAATCGCTCCACGCAAGGTAATATCATCAGCCAGTCCGGCGATGACCTCTGAAGGGTACAATCCTTCCCAGAAAGCCAAATCCAAAAAGGCAGCAGGATCAACAGCTACTTCCTCACCGGTTCCCATTACACCTGGTCCACCGAAATAGTCTATTACCGCATAGGCGGAG
>DATIKP010000132.1 GCA_035477455.1 Atribacteraceae bacterium | reverse complement strand
GGGTATCCTCAGGCAATTGGCGATATCGATGCTGTGGGAATCAAATTGATCAATGCTGGAAAAGAGATAACGGCCACTCAGCCGATTACCCGGGAAGTGTTGCAGGCTCTCCAGGAGTTTGCGGGAGTGACCGGGATTCACAATCCTCCGGCTATCGCGACTATTCGGCTTTTTGAACAGATGTTTCCGGAGATTCCTTTGATTGGCGTGTTCGAAACCGGTTTTCACCATAACGTTCCTGAACCTCACCGAACCTATGGAATCCCCGAACACTTGGCTCGGAGGTACGGCATCGAGAAACTGGGATTCCATGGAAATTCACACCGTCATTCAGCCCGGAGGCTTAAAACTCTGGCGCCCGGCGCCCGGAAAATCATATCTTGTCACCTGGGGAGCGGTTCCAGTATTTGTGCTGTTCTTGATGGACGTTCGTTCGACATTTCTTCCGGTTTCACACCCCAAAGTGGAACGATCATGTCCACTCGTCCCGGAGATATCGATGCCCAGGTATTGACCTACCTTCAGGAAAAAGCAGGCTTGAGTTGGTCTGAGCTCAATCGAATGCTCCTGACAGACTCAGGACTCCTGGGGATATCGGGAACCAGCGCCGAGATGTGGGAGTTGGAACACTTCGCCGACAAGGGGGACGAACGGGCCCGCCTGGCGATCGCAGTATTTGTCTACCAAGTCAAAAAACACATCGGTGCGTATTTCGCCCTCATGAACGGTCTTGAGGCCCTCTCCTTCACCGGTGGCATCGGAGAAAACGACCCGAAAGCCCGTGAAGCCATCTGCCGGAACCTTGAATCCTTGGGAATCGTGATCGATCCCACCGTCAATGAGGTCGCCCTTGGACAGGAAGCCCTGATCAGTTCCACCCGATCCCTGGTACCGGTATGGGTGATCCCCGCGGATGAAGAATCCCTTGTTGCAGAAGAAACCTATGCATTTCTCCTGGGAAAAAACGTACCATCCTGAAAATTGTTATACAACAAACAGGAAAAAGACATTCCCGCCAAGGGAAAAAGAGGTAAACTCCATGCCTGATGCTGCTTACTATCACGATCAGGGTTTTAACTGTTGTGAGGCGGTGCTCTCTGGTATGTGTGATTATCTGGGTATACAGGCAGACATCGTTCCAAGAATCGCTACCGGTTTCGGCGGAGGGCTTGGGCATACTGGGAATATCTGTGGTGCCGTCACTGGAGCGGTCATGGCCCTTGGTTTGAAATATGGACGAAACCGGTCTGAAGAGAAAGAGATACGGAATAGCCTCTGCCATTTGGTGGAACAATTCCTCGACCGGGTCAAACAGAAAATCGGCGGTATCCAGTGTTTCGAATTGATCGGGGTTCGACTGAATACCGAGGAAGGCATGGCCGTATATCGAGAGCAACACTTGAGAAGACGATGCCACGACATCATCGAGCAGGTGGAAGCGATCGCTCGTGAGTTTATAAACAATCCAAATCTCCCTTTCATGGCAGGCCCAACCTTTCACCGAAAAATTCAACCGGATTGCCCCATAATATCAGGTGTCCGATGTCCCGGGCGGTTGGAAGACTGAGATACCTCCGCTCAACAAAGCCGGTTAAAACCCGGCTGAGGCATTCGAGATTGTAAAGGAGGGAACCCACCGCGCCTTCCGCATTCCAGGAATCACCTCCCAACATGATCCGGGAACCCCCGGTCGCTTCGATCCACTGAGTGAGCGCTAGATCGGCGCAAGTGGGAGACAACAGCGGAAGCCAGGCCAGATCGATGAACAGATTCGGGTAAAAATGGGCCATAGCCCCCGGTTCGCCCACCCAGGGAAATCCTCCATGTAACAAGGAGATTTTCACCGAACGGTAGATTTCAAACACGATCCCAAGCCGGAAAGCGGCGCCTTGAAAGGCTTTTCCTGGACCAGTATGAATCTGAATCGGGAGGTTTCTTTCAACCGCCTTTTCTAAAAAGTAATGAAAAATAAAGTTTTGAAAGTCGTTAATCTCTCCGGCCTCTTCCTTCCCATCCTCCCGCTCGAATGCCCTCCGGGCTCTTTCTCTTGTCACCGGAGGAAAATCAAGTCCCCGATCATAGGCGATGGCACACTTGAGGGAGGTAATCCCAGCTTGCAGGCCCTCAGCGAAACGTCGGTCGATCAATGCCAAATAATCATCGAAAGTGCAGATATCCCGTTCCTTCTCTTCTCCAGGGCGATAAGGTGTATTCCCGTCGTGATCGCGGGCGGAGGCAGAAAAACCAAAAAAATAAGGATCAATACGTAAAACCGGGACAAAGAGCGCCTGGTCTGCTTCATACTCTCCAACTGCCCAGTAAGGATCCCAGACAATGCGCCGGATCGATAACCTGTTTCGTAGCCATTTGTCAATCGTCTGTTCCCGGGCATATTCCTTCTCAATGGCCAAACGAAGGGTTTCCCATTCAGCGTCATCGAGTAAGTCTCCCCGAAAACCGTACATGAAATCGAAGGCCTTCAAGAGATAACGATAAAAGGAACTGGCCGGTACGGTAGAAATTCTCTGCCGAAGATCGATTTTTTGGCAAGTTGTTGTGTACAAATCCCGCGCTCCAAAACAGATCCAGGGAAGATAGCTCTTCTCCAGAATTGAAAAGAGAATATCGTCCTTCCCCTGGTAGCTTGCCTGAGGCAGCAGATGCTCATGGGAGTCGATTTTCGGGTGATTGATAAAATCATTGAAAAGTTCGCGGTAGATTGTTTCTCGTGTCATATTGTGATTCCTTTCTATGAACTGTGAATGGGAGAGAGAAAAAATCAACTCCCGGTTTCACAGAGTTCCCTGAAAGACGCGACAGCCCGGGAAATTGGTTCTTTGCCGGCAAAAATACTGGATGTTCCACCCACAAAACCATTCGCTCCGGCTTTCCTCAACGCCGGTACGGTTCTATCGCCGATCCCGCCATCAACGAATATGTCTAGGGTTTTACTCAGACCATCTCTCATCCTGGCGAGTAAGGCAACCTTATCGATGACCTCCGGAATAAACTTTTGGCCAACGAACCCAGGATCAACCGTCATCAGGAGGACCAGATCCAGATAGGGTAATAGGTATTCAAGAGATTGTACGGGTGTAGCAGGGTTCAACGCTACACCTACTTTTTTGCCCCATTTTTGGACCTGGTTGACCAAATGGTGGAGGCGGGAGCCGGTTTCGACATGAAAGGTAATCATGTCTGCACCCAAATCGGCAAAAAGGGGAATATTCGGTTCCGGATTTTGGACCATCAAGTGCACATCGAAAATCAGGCTGGTTTCCGGACGGAGTTTTTTCATGAGGTTCGTTCCAATGGCATAATTGGGAACGAAATTTCCATCCATAATGTCGATATGCAGCATGTCGGCACCGCCTTGCTCCAGTTCACGAACATCGTCGAGCAAATGCAGATAATTCGCGCAATCCAGGGAAGCGGATATTTTTACCGGTGGTCTTTGCATCTTTTGCTAACCTCCCCTATCCTACGATCTTTACCATTCAAGGAGTCAGGATAACTTTACTGTAAGAAAACGACCGGTTGTACATGTCCGAGAAAACCTGTACTCCTTCTTGCAAAGGGATACAATGGGAAATAATGGGTGACAGGAAAACCTTTCTGTTGCTCTGAGCATCCAAAATCTCCCTCCAATCGGATTCCAGCCGACTGTGACTGGAATTCCAGGTACCGTGAAGACGGATTTCTTTACGAAGAATCCGGGAAAAATCATCGGGCAGCAAGAGGACTTCTTTTCCCTGGTTGCCCAGCAAGAGGACATTGCCCCGCTTGGCTACTACACGAAGCGCCTCTTTCAATGCGGCACCCACCCCCGACGCTTCGGCAACCAGGCCGACCCCCCCCTCTTCAGCCAGAGACGAGAGGCGACTGGACAAGCGGCCGTCTTCCGGAGCAAGGAGTTCGTCAAAGCCCAGGGAAGCGGCTAAGGAAAATTTACCGGTCTCGATGTCGACACCGATCAAGCGGGAACATCCGGCCAGACGAGCCCAATAGCCGAACAACAGGCCGATCGGTCCCAAACCAAAAACGACCACCCGGTCCCCAGGGCACATCATCGAACGCTTTAGAGCATGCCAGGTGACCGCCGCTGGCTCACTCAGGGCTCCGGTATCATAATCGAGGGTTTCCGGTAATTCAATGCAGTTCAAGACCGGTGCGGCGACATACTCGGCAAAACCGCCATCCCGCCGGGAACCCAAATATCCGTACTGGTCACAGAGCTCATACCGAGCGGCTTCACATTGAGGACAACGACGGCAGGGAATCAACGGGTAGACGGTAACCCGCTTCCCCAACCAAGCCCTGTGTGCCGGATCTCGGGTGTCGACAATTTCTCCGGAAAATTCGTGACCGGGAATCAGGGGATACCGATACGCCTCCCCACCGAAAACGCGGGACACATCCGATCCGCATATTCCACAGGCCTGAACTTGGACCAGGACTTCTCCTTTTCCGAGTTCAGGAATAGTTACCTCCCGAAAAACCAGGGAACCCGGAGATTCCAGGACCAGGGCCTTCATAAGGAGGGGAGCGGTCATGGATTGACGATGACCTTCAACCCGGCATGCGATTCGGCCATCTCAAATGCCTCCCGGACGTTTTCCAGGGGAAAACGGTGGGTGATCACCCTTGCCGGACGGACCATTCCGGCGGAGATCACCTGTATAGCCTTCCAATGATGGCGAGGAAGACTGCCGTGGCTTCCCATCACCATGCATTCTTTATAATGAATGACATTGCTTGGGACGCTGATATTCCTACTGTCTTTCGGCAAGCCCCCGAATAGGTTCACCCGGGCGCGGTGGCGGGCGATCGTTATCGCCAACTCCTGAGCAGCGGGTGAAGCGCAGGTAACCATAACTATATCAGGACCTTCGCTCCTGGTCACCGCCCTCACGTTTTCGACGATATCTGGCTGTTCACTCAGGAAGTAATGATCGGCCCCGAATTGGCGAGCCATATCCAAACGATTTTGGGAACGCTGAATGACGATAATGTTTGTTGCGCCCATATGGCGTCCCATTTCGATCATCATGCAACCGATCGGTCCGGCTCCGATGATGGCTAAGCTGTCGCCCACCCCAAGTTTAGCCATTTCCAATCCGTTGATCGCACAAGCCAGGGGTTCGGCCAGTGCCGCCTCGTCATAGGAGAGTGAATCGGGTATCAGGTGTACCGGCCCCTGGTTCAGGATCAGCTCATTGAGAAGCAGGTATTCGGCAAATCCTCCAGGAAATTGATATCCGATCGCGTAATTGATCGCGCAATTTGTGCCCATTCCGTTTTGGCACCAGAAACAGCAACCGCAGGGGACATCGGCACCGACGGCGACCCGGTCCCCCACTTTAAAGCGCTGTACGGAATCGCCGACCTTGACGATATCCCCCGCCGCTTCATGACCCACGATTTGGGGAAAGTTGACCCGCGGATTTCCATGGTGCATGATCCTGATGTCGGAGCCGCAGATCGCACAGGAGTGGACTCGGAGAAGCGCTTCGTTGGCTCCAACCTGGTAATCGGGGACTTCCTTGACATTCAATCGATCCAGAGCTTCTAATACGGCCGCTTTCATGATGAACCTCCTAAAAAATAAATCTGTCAGCTGATAATGAAGGGACAAAAACAAAATAAAAAGGTTGGTTTAGGAAACCCGACGGGATTTCCGTTCACCAACCCCTTTATTTCAAAAACTGAGTGTCCGGTCAGGCCTTGACAACCCGGCCTTCTACCTTGGTTCCATATTTCAAAGTATCCGAAACTGGGCACCGTTTTTCAACCTCTTCATAGAGTAGCTGCATCTCTTCTTCACTGAGGTCCCCGTCAATCCTGACAGTATATCGGATCGCCAAAAATCCGGGGCGGACCTGGTCATACTGGCCCATAAACCCGCGTGGATCCAAATCCCCATCGACGTCGATCTCGATCCCCCTGAAAGCCATCTTTCTCTCACCGGCAACCACACAGACGACGATTCCCAGGCAACCGACCAGAGAAGAAAGCAATACCTCTACAGGATTGGGAGCGGAATCCTCTCCACCGAGGGTAGGCGGCTCATCGAACCGAACGGTAAACTGGCGGATCATACTGTCTACCCGCATACATCCCGACCACTTTCCATTGACCTTGAATTGCATCTCCGGCATGATTACAACCTCCTTATCATTATGGTAATGGACCACAAAGAACGACAATCATGGATTAAGGTGAACGGAGTCGGTCACTGGTGAAGCTCGATCATTTCCCCGGTCTCCATATAATGGATACGCTCGGTAATATTCGTGATATGATCGCCGATCCGCTCCAGGTATCTGGCGATCATGAGGATCCAGATCGCCTGGCGGGCGACTGCCGGGTCAGCTTCAATGTAGGTCACGACCTCTTCGTGTATAGAACGGTAAAGAGCGTCGACCTGATCATCGTCTTCCACAACCTTCTGGACAACTTTCAGGCTCCTCTGAACAAAGGCCGTTGAGGTTTCCTGAAGCATTTTCAGAACCAGTTCCGCCATCTTGGGCACATCGACCAGCGGTTTAAACAGGGGCTGATCGGCCAGGCGGATACTGAATTTGGCAATGTCGATCGAATAATCTCCAATCCGCTCCACGTCGGTGATAATTTTCAATATGCCCGCAATCACTCGCAAGTCTCGAGCAACCGGCTGTTCAAGGGCAATCATTCTCAGGCATTTTTCTTCGATTCGATAATTGTAGTCATCGACAACATCATCAAGCTCAATGACTTTCTTGGCTTTCTCCACGTTTCTTTCCTTCAGGGATTCGATTGAAAGCTCGAGCATTGTTCCGGCTTCTTCAGTCATCAGGACCAAATCTTCCTGAATTTCTTTCAATTGCCTGGTAAAGTTTTCACGTATTACGTCCATCGGTCATCCTCCAAATATTATTCCTGCCGGCTTTGGAAGTCCAGCCGATTCTTCGATTCCAAAGAATCTAAAGTTCCACCAGTTTTGTCTGTCTAATCTTAAGGTCACAGATGGCGACGGTCGGTTTGCCATTCACTATTCCACTGGATTCTCCAGGATTTATGAGAAACTTCCTTTTTTCTTCGCGAATGTCCGGCTGGTGAGTATGTCCATAGACACACAGGTCAAAACGGGTGCTGGCAAAAGCAAGTTCCGCCAGCGGGTAGTCATGGGATACCCATATTGAATATGGGCCTTCACGCCACTCCATATACGGACTGGTTATTCTTCCGCCGGATTTCTGAAAAAGGCCGAGTATTTCTCCGTCATTGTTACCGAGAACGCCAATCCACGGTGTGTTCTGAGCGGTGAGGAGAGCCACAGTAAAAGGAGCGACATAATCACCGGCGTGGACAACCAGATTCACCTGATAGCTAAGGAAAGTTGCCAGCGCTTTCTTCATCGCCGTGAGATTATCGTGGCTATCCGACAGAATACCGATCAACAAGTAAAATCACCCCTTCCTGTAACCCTCCCAATGAAGGATATCCTTAAGGCTCTTCTTATACAGGTGCGTTCCAGGTTGTTCGGCGGGATAACCCAAAGCGATCAGGCTGATCAAACGATGTCCCTCCGGTACTCCAAGCAGTCGGGCCACATTCCGGGCGTAAGGTTTCTTGTCTCCCGCCACCCAACAGGTTCCTAGTCCCAGCGCCCAAGCGGCGTTTAATAGGTTGACCGTTGCTGAACATCCGTCTTCTAAAAAATACATGGTTTCCACGCAAAAAACGGCTATGAGCACCGGAGCATCTTTAAT
This sequence comes from Atribacteraceae bacterium, assembly GCA_035477455.1. NCBI lineage: Bacteria > Pseudomonadati > Atribacterota > Atribacteria > Atribacterales > Atribacteraceae > Atribacteraceae bacterium. Next base: position 544 of record DATIKP010000132.1, on the reverse strand, counting down.
GAAGCGACCATAGTCGGTTTGCAGGGCAATGGATCTTTTTTTTTCAGGTTCGCGAACTATGATGAATTCCCATGGTTGTATATTGATCGCGGATGGAGCCAACCGTGCGCAATCAACTATGGCTTCAATCAAATGCTCCGGGATCGGTTTCGCCTCATATTTTCTGATGGAACGTCGGCTCTTTAATATTTCGAGAATATCCACAAACAACCCTCCTTTTGTTCATTATTAACAAGTCTTTGCGTAACTCTGCTTCCTGTGATTCTGACAGCTTACTGGAGCGTCCACAGCGGACTCCTTCCTGTAGTCCGGCCAGGCCGCTTTTAACGAGTCGGTGCACCCAATTGTAAACACTGACAGGAGAGTGATTGTAAATACGCGCGGATTCATAACCGTCGCCGGTTTTGAGCGCATGAAGCGCAACATGGAGCCGATGGTAATATCTGCCCTCTGTGGTGTAAGATATTTCATCTTCAATTGCAGCAATAAATGTTTCGACATCATCAATTTGTAATTTTTTCATTGGAACAGCCCTCCTTACTCG
>DATIKP010000131.1 GCA_035477455.1 Atribacteraceae bacterium | reverse complement strand
CCGTTCAGAGAGGGTCCGCTCAGAGGGCAGGGTGTCTCCCGGCTGGTACTCGCCGGACTCAATGTCCCGGCGGAGCAACTCCTTGAGCTGGTAGTACAGGGGTATCGGGACCCGGCGGTCAAGGGTGATCAAGGGTGGCCTCCTACATTCTTCCATCGTAGTTTATCGTTCCGCGCTTGTCTAAAATCCATCATATTGATCACTCTTGCGTATCCCTGCTTTCATAAGTATGACGAGCAGATTATTTCCTATCCTACCGGTTAGTCGTCCTACAGTGTTCAACTAAGCATATTAACTTGTTATTACCTTTTCAGTATACATATCCTTTTTCTAAAGTCAATCCGGTGGGTCACTCCAGGACGCGGGAGAAATATGGCGTGAAGCGTGTCCATATGGTTGTCCGGAGTTCATCTATTTTCAGGAAAGCCACCGCGGCTTCAATCCTCGGCGGTGTTCAGTTTCTCCTGAGCACGGGGAGAAACCGCAAAAATAAGCTGGTTTTGTCCACGATAGATCAAAGGGTATCTCTCCATAAAGAAATTCCAGTCCGTCTCAAATTGGTGACGCTCGCGCGGGCCGACCATAAGGTAATCTATTTCGCTCTCTTGGGCAAGTTCCGCAAAGCGCTCGGTTTGAGTAAACATTTCCTCAACCAACGCCTGGCGTTTGCCGTAGTCGATTCCGTGACTCCACAACCACCCGTCAAATCCCATGAAAATACTCCGTCCAGCCAGCGCCATTACAGCATTATTATGGTAACCCGCAGAGAGAAACAAGCCATCAGGCAGGGTTGAGTCTTTACTGAATTCCGCCTGAGCCACCTGGTTTTTGGAAAAAAGCTGATGTGGGGGGAGGAGTGTCTCCCGCACCAGGCTGAGTACACCGGAAAAAACAGCGAAAAATACCACGATGACCAGGATGACTGACCGGGACGGAAAACCTTGGAGCCGGTCATTAAGCCTATAAAGGTAATTGGACACCAGGAATACACTGAACAGGTACCAGATAAAAAAGAGCTTGATATTGTCCCAGACCCAGGGCTGAAAGGCGAAAAGTTCTCCGAGGATGAAGATGATCACGGCGGGAAGATAAAAGCGGTTCATGATTCGGTCCCGGGATAAGAGGGCCGGAAAAATGAGCAGAAAGACAATTCCCACATTTTTTAACCAGAACCACGGCCAGATATCTCCCCGGTTAGCCCATCCCAGATGGAATCGGAAGAATCCCCCAGCAATCGCCTGGGAAAAAGTCCATTCCCACAACTGGGGAAGAGCAAGAAGCAGGAAGGGAATGCCAAACAAGAGCCATCGTATGAATTGACGGCTCTTTTCCCGTTCACCAAAAAATGACCCGATAAACCAGGTCAGGCTAATTAGCGAAAAGGCAAGAAAAGAGTGCGTGTGGATAATGGGCATAAGACCGCCTACCAGGCCGGCGAGCACATAATCTTTTCTCTGTCTCAGGGTCAACGCCCGGTACAGGAGATACAGGGCGAAAAAAAGAACGGCCCACCCGGCCAGGGTTGTTCGCTGCGGGAGAATCAGGTCACAAATGACATTGGACCAAACGATATTGTGTTCAGTCCAGTTCGTGGGGGAATGGGCAGAACCCTGGAAAAGTCCGGAAAATCGTTCCGGATCGATCCAGGCGTTATCCAGGGCATAAAACGCCCCTAACCCGCCATTGACAAAAAACATAAGCGCAGCGAGGAGAACGGTAAAATGACCTTTTAAGACCAGGCGGGCAAATTGGAAAAACCAGAAAACCAACAGAAAAACAAAGAAAAAGCTGGGAAGTATAACCGACCAGCGCAGGGATAAACCAAACTGGTGGAGAGAAGCGGAAAGAAGGTTGGTCAGAAAAGGATAGCCTAAACGGGCACCGGGGAAAAAGGTATACTCCGGGGGGAAAAATTCCTGTTCAACCAGGCTGGTGATCATCCCCAGGTGAAAGGGGAGGTCGCCATAGAGATTCCCCCGGGTAAAAACCGCTCCTTCTGAATCCAGGAAAAAATGAGACGTGAAGAGATAACCAATAAAGAGGGCAAAAACCAGAATTCCAACTATTTCCCAGCGATGGAACGACTCTGGCGGGTCATCGTTTGAAGAGTTATGGCCTTTGTCTTTATAAAGCATAACGATCAAAAGAGCTATCAAGCCCATTATGCCCCAACCCAGATAATGAGCTACAGGAGTAAACCCGAAATAGAAAGCGGAGGGCACCGGTGACCACATGGCCCCTAACATACCAAATAGTATTCCGGCACTTAACCGAAACAAGAGGGTTCGAGAAGAGAAAACCCTAAAACCGATCAGGCTTCCAAAGCCTAAGTTAAGAGCCAGATGGAAGACCCAGAACATCGCTTTCTCCTTGACCCGCGTGTAACCTGCAAATTTGATTCTACTGCCATAAGTAATTTTGCTGCAAAAGAACGAAGGAAGCCTGGGCCTGAGCTGCATAAATCAGCCGCCGAAATCACCGCATTTTCGCAGTAAAAAGGCCAAGGATGGTCTTTTCAGCATCACTGCAACCGGACGTGGTCTGAGATGCGTGCGAGAAAATGCCAGATGAGGCGTTGCTGATGGCAACGGGGCCTCGCTGAAATGAGTTTTTGCAGCAAAATCAAGTTTAAATCAATTCTAACACGCGGCGTTTATCCTCCATGTCTAAATCGTTCAATCACCGGGTTATCCGAAGAGTGCGCGGCATCTTTCGATCCAAGTCCAGACCTTCTCCAAATCCTGCTCGAGTGTCGTATAAACCTGAAAGGCATCAGCCCGGACCGTGTACAACCGATCCTGACACACGTTTCTGATCCATTCCAACTTGCCGGTCATCTGCTCGGGAGTCGCCTTCAGAACCTCGTCAATGGGATGCAGGACCACCTCCAGAACGAGGTCCGGGTGGGCAATTTCCACCGCCTTTTCCAGGTTGGTCCAGGGGCTGATGTGCACCATCTTCAAACCGGGTAGCTGCTGGACGTCCCCAAGAAGCGGATCGATCCGGCCGCAACTGTGCCAGTAATCGATTCCGCCATGGTAGCGGCTGATTTTCTGTTCGTAAGGGAAAACGAAATAACGGTATACTTCAGGGGAAATGAGGGGGACGTTCACATCATCATTGGCCAGATAAAGAGTCTGGGGCTGGCATCCGAGATGTGCGGCTCGCCCTTTGGACCAGCTGACTTTAGCTTCGTATAGAAAACTCATCAAGTCATGCACAAAATCGCCATCCTCGATACAATCGATAACGAAGTCTTCCGTACCCCGCACGTGAGTCGCGATCCCCAGGGGGCCAAAATCCCATTCTGGAAAGACGATTTCTACGTCTTCCCCCGCGGCGCTTTTCAACCGTTCATACCACTCCCGGGCGAAACGAGCTCGTTCGTTGATCATAAAATCAGGGACCTCAAGGCTATCCAGGTCAATTGGGTCGCCAATCAGCCGGTTTTTTCCCACCCAGGGCTCCTGGGTAGCCTGGGCTGGTTCCTGGGGGATACCCAGCACGCTCTCACAAAAACCCACCCCGAACCACATGGTCACTCGATCAGTCAGGGGATTGTCGTCGAGAAAATTTTGAAAGGCAAAAAGCTTCCTACGCAACTCAAATTCCAGGTAACAGAGCGGATCGCCGTACACTTCCCGGAGATCCGCCTCAAGAACTGCCGCCCACATTTCCCGGTCCAGATCGGCAATGAAGGGGATTTTGTTGCCGCCCTTTTGGGGAAGATGACGGACGAAGATTCCCGGTAGCCCCGCAAAGGAATCCCAATTGACCTTCCTTTTTTCGTTCTCGGTACTCGTTATTCCTTTATGCAACTGATCAATGAGTGTTTGGATGCGATTTATCCGTTGAGGATCATTCACGATACACTCCCATGAACGTTATTTCCCTTACGCGACTTAGTTTCCCAACTCTCTGTCCTTCACACCGACAGATCAGCCAATAAACTCCCGTTTCAAATGGCGAAGGGATTCCCGGAGGGACCGCTCCAGGGTGATGTCGGAATAGTCGCGTCCCAGTTTGGGACCGGGGTGTTCCAGATATCCGACGATCGTTTCCTGAGGGAGAACATGTCGATGTTCGATCAGAAGCTTACGAATCCAGCGAACGTCGATAATCCCATGTGAGAGGTTTTCCGGCTCGAAACCGAAGGTTTTGTGGTAGATTTTATCGGTATTCTTGAAGTGAAATTCGTAAAGATAGGGAAATGAAGCCTGAAAGAGAGTGAGGTTATCCTCGACGATCTGCTCATGTCGGTCGGCCCAGCCATGGGACACGTCGGAACAGTAACCATAGCTAGCCGTTGTTGAAGAATGTGCCCGATGATAGCTCACCAGTTCTTCTCCGAGAGAACGGATTTCCCGGGAACTGACCGGCGGTTCGGCATAACAGGACATAGGTTCACTGGTCAGACAGGACAGACCACAATCCCGGGCGTAGTGCAATAGATCTTTCATTCCTTCGATGTAGGCGCGGATCCCCTGTTCTCGGTAAGACAGGCGGTCACGCAAAACAGCACCCGCCGAAGTTCCGGCCGACGCGGCACCCAGCACCGCCGCCACTTCGATCAACCGCCGGTAATTTCGAATCGTCACCTGACGGAGATCCGGGTCTTCGGAGAAAAATCCTCCCAGTTCCCGATAGGCACTGAAGACACTGGAGATGACGATTCCCCGTTGTGCGGCACTTTCCTTGAGTCGTAGAAAATACCCATCGGGCAGAGAAAACAACTCGAAAAACGTTCCCAGCTGAAGGTGATAAATCTCCTCTTCCGCCATCAAATCAAACAACCACTCGTAGGAATAGCGGTATATGATCGGATCACTTTTCACACCAATATGGAGATCGATGGTAGGATGGACAGGGGACACTTGGGTCATGGCCGAGTCTAGGTCCTTTCTGTAATGTGGACGATATCATCTTTATCTTTCCATTACAACACGCAACGTCCGATTATGTATCATACCTCCTCGCTTTTTTCAACCTCAGGTCCCGCAATTGCTCCCACAATTTTCCCTTGCCACTTCAAAAAACGTTGTGGTAAAATAAGTGGCGAAGCGGGCTGGGACAGTATTGTAATCCACAAACTGTACCCGAAAAATACGCCCAAAAGTAACCGGAATTCTTAACCGTCACAAGAAATCTGCTTGGAGCCAAGACTAATGGACCGAGACAGAAGGACGGAATTGAGTTTTTCTTCGGCCTTCTGACATAGTCAGAAGGCTTTTTTTTGGCCGGGAAAAGACATCACATAAGGAGTCGACCAGTCGGCAGGGTCGTCGTCGTCGAATTTCCCCATCACCGATCACTATTCACCGTTCACCGATCACCGTTCACCATGTTTTTCAGACGAGGTATAGGAAAATGAAAATAACCACCCGAACCTTACAGGAAATGAAAGTCAAAGGCGATAAAATCACCACAGCTACGGCCTACGACTACCCTTCAGCCCGCGTAGTAGACGAAGCCGGTATCGACATGATTTTAGTCGGTGACTCCCTCGGCATGGTGGTCCTTGGCTATGACAACACCCTCGCCGTCACACTCGGGGATATGATCCATCACGGTAAAGCAGTGGTCCGCGGTGCCAAACGCGCTATGGTCGTCATCGATCTGCCCTTCCTGACCTACCAAGTTACCTGGGAAGAAGCGGTCCGTAACGCCGGACGTGCCGTCCAGGAGACGGGCGCCCTCGCTGTCAAGCTGGAAGGAGGTGTGGAGATGTCCAATACCGTCCGGAAAATCACCCGCGCCGGCATCCCCGTAGTCGGCCATGTCGGCCTCACGCCTCAGTCCGTCGGACGGCTGGGTGGTTTCATCGTCCAAGGTAAGAACGAGTCAATGGCCCGCCAACTCGTTGACGACGCCCTAGCCCTGGAAGACGCCGGTGCTTACTCCATCGTCCTGGAAGCCATTCCTCGCCAGCTCGCCCGGCTTATCACCGAAAAGCTCGCCATCCCCACCATCGGTATCGGCGCCGGCGTGCACTGCGACGGTCAGGTCCTGGTCTACCACGATCTCCTCGGCCTGCAAACCGACATCCGACCAAAGTTCGTCAAACACTACGGCGCCTTCTTCAACCCCATGGTGGACGCCATCCGTTCCTACATCACAGAAGTAAAAACTTCTGCTTTCCCCGCTCTCGAGCATACCTTCACCATGGATGAAACGATCGTCCAAAAACTGCGGGAGGAATAACATGGATATCATCCACGATATCCCCACTCTGCGCCCGCACATCAAAAAAGCCCGCCAAGCGGGCCGAACCATCGGTCTCGTACCCACCATGGGCTTCCTCCACGAAGGCCACCTTTCCCTGCTCCGCCGCGCCCGCGCCGAGAATGACCTCACCATTCTCAGTATCTTCGTCAACCCCCTGCAGTTTGGCGCCAGCGAGGACTATGAGAAATACCCCCGCGATCTGGACAGCGACGCTAAAATGGCTGCCTCCGCCGGTTGTGACCTGATCTTCGCCCCCCCCGTTAGAGAAATGTACCCCACCAAAAGCTACACCACTTTCGTCGACGTCAAACGCCTGACCACCGGCCTCTGCGGTGCCTCCCGCCCGGACCATTTCCGGGGGGTAACCACCGTGGTTGCCAAACTCTTCAACATCGTCACCCCGAACCGCAGCTACTTCGGCCAGAAAGACGCCCAGCAGGTCCAAGTCCTCATCCGGATGGTAAATGACCTGAACATGGACTTGGAAATTATCGTCTTGCCTATCGTCCGTGAGGCAGACGGCCTCGCGATGAGTTCGCGCAACACCTATCTGTCCCCTGGAGAACGCCAGGCGGCCCCCATCCTTTACCGAAGTCTGCAAGCCGCCGAAGAAAAAATCAAAAATGGTGAAAGAGACGCCGTCAAGATCCGCGAACTGATCTTCAATATCCTTTCATCCGAACCCCTGGCCGATATCGACTATATCGCTGTGGTCGATGCCGAGGAACTCTGCGATGTCCAAGAAATCCGGAACCGAACCCTCATCGCCCTGGCTGTCCGCTTCGGCAAGACCCGGTTGATCGATAACCTCATGGTGGAAGCATAAAACCATGCAAAGAATACTGTGTAAGTCAAAAATCCACAAAGCCACCGTCACCGACGCCAACCTGAATTACGAGGGCAGCATCACCATCGACGAAGCTCTGATGGACGCCGCAAACCTGTTACCCTATGAAAAAGTCCAAGTAGTCAACAACAACAACGGTGCCCGCTTCGAAACATACATCATTTCCGGAAAACGAGACTCAGGCACCATCTGCCTGAACGGCGCCGCTGCCCGCCTCGTCCAGCCCGGTGACCTTCTCATCATTATTTCCTACGCCCAACTCGACGAAGCTGAATTGACCGACTTCCAGCCCAAAATCGTCACCGTCAACGAAAAAAACCAGGTTACCGGCATCAAAAACAAAGAACATACCGCCTCAGCAACCAACTTTGAACCCTAAAGAGCGACGAAGATAACTTTCCGCTGCCGCGCAATAGTCACTCCTGATGAATTCCTTTTTGGGAATGCTGGACCACCCCTCCAAGATGACCAACATACCCTTTGATGAATGATAAGCGTTGGTTGATCAGGATTTGGTTGACGGCATAAAGGCAGTGCCCTTTGATGACCTCACTCTGGAATACGGAGTGATTCTCTTCCAGGAAAACCAGATCGACAGGGACAGAAGGAAATAACTCGGCCAAGGCATGATACAGGTCCGCATAGAGGAGATGTCTTTTCTCGGGAATGGGCAACAGGTCTTTAAAGACAACCCCGATATCGATGTCGGTCAACGGGTCTGCGCTGGATATTGTTTTATCATGTAAGAGAGCGTGGTAGGCCTTTTCGGCACAGGACCCAAAAAGGTTACACCAGAGCGATCCCGTACCGCTGACTAATGTTTTCCAACGCTTTATCCTACACCTTATCTATTCCCTATCGTGTTTGCATCAAACAGCAGAAGGTTTACAAACATCTCTTCCCGGTGTGGTATTCCCGAGGCTTTCCTACGGCGATGCAAACCCGAATGGCCTCTGCTTTTTACCCAGGAATAGCGATTATGTATTGATCCAAATCTGGAAGCTAATATTCGTAGATATTATATCACCTGAGGGGATAGTCCATTATTTTGGGGTACATTACATTCTCTTAATAAAACCTTAAACATTGCCGGCATATAATACGAATGTGAAGAGTAACTAATCAGGTTCCGGGGTTCAAGGTTGATTCTACTGCAATAAGTAATTTTGCTGCAAAAGAACGAATGAAGCCTTGGCGTTAGATAGATCAAGATTGAACGGTTTGGAGGTCAACCGTGAACCGTGAGCCTAACAACCCGAGTTAAAAAGGAGGTACGAATGATGGCATAATCTAAGTATCTTCCGGTAAAAACAGAGTGTCCCAAACAAATAAAAGGAGGATATAACGATGAAAAACAGAATATTGTTAATCTTGTTGGCAGTATTGTTTACCACGAGCGTGACTGCTATAGGGGCCCCACCTTCTCAACCAGTAGAATCCTGATATAGTGGTGGAAAGTCACTCCGTAGGCTCGACTGCGGGAATTGTGGGTGCTAATGAAGGGACCTTTGATATAGGAATGTCCACCCGCTGGTTAAGAGGGGATGAGCCTGGCTGGGGCCTGGAGGAATTTAACATTTGTTGGGTTGCCCTTGCCCCAATAGTTCATCCGGCTAATCCGGTAAGGAACTTGACTATGGAAGAGGAGCTATTGTCAAATGTTGGGTATGACCTCAGGCGGCGTTCTCCCTCGGGCGAATTCCCTCGACAAATTGCTTCCCCTCCACCACCTCCGTAACCGGGGAACTCCCTCCCCCGTCTTTTTTACCGTTTCCCTTGACCATTCCTCATTAACGGGCTTTACTTTTCCCATGGGGTATCCTTGCTGCGGGGAGCGAGGTGATTATCTGGTGATACTTGAATTTCCCCTGAGGATAGGCCAGCTACTTTTATTTGGTTATACCCAAGTTTTGAGGGTGGCTCTATTT
>DATIKP010000130.1 GCA_035477455.1 Atribacteraceae bacterium | reverse complement strand
AGTTTCATTTTCCATCCTCTCCACAACATAGATATCGGTCAACTTACGAAGTGTAGCACCAATACGATTTTCTGAGAAGACTGTCCTGGGTTAAAGCAGAGGATAAGAAGGGAAAAACATTCCATGAACGATATGAAACTGGAGATGGTCCGCGAACTGGCTTCCCTGGCCGGAGTTGACACTCACTATGACGATATCTGGGGTCATCGGATTCAAGCGGATGAAGAGACGCTGGCTGGGGTACTTCAGGCGATGGGTTATGCCGATTTGTCGACGCAAGGCCTACCCGAGGCCATCCGGGAAATCCGAAAAGAAATCGATTTCCCGATCCCCCCGGTGATCAGTAGCAGGAACGGAGCCGGGACATTGATTCCGGCAGCGGGTTGGTTAAGAGGGATCTTGACTCTGCGGGGAGAGGAGGGGATGGGGAGCCGTTTCGAGTGGGGGGGAACCGGGCCGCTCGAGTATCGACTCCCCGGAGAGTTTCCCCGGGGGTATTACCGGATGGAGGGAGAATTTTCCACCTCCACCGGAGAAATCCGGTTTTCCTCTCTCCTTGTCTACGCCCCCGAAAAATGCTGGCCGGCACCCGCGGACAGAATCTGGGGAACGACGGTGGCTGCCTATTCGCTGTATACCGGCAAAAAAGAGTGGATAGGGGATTTGCGGGACCTGCGGGACGCCGTGGAGGTCATGGAGCGTAATGGAGCCGGCTTTGTCGGACTACTGCCGCTGCATCTCCTCGAAAACCGGCTGCCTTTCGGGATCAGCCCCTATTACCCCCTCGATCGTCTGTTGTGGAACCCGGTATATCTACCTCTTGACGAAGTCGCTGGCTATTTTGAATGGCCCGATTTTTTCCCCGGCCGTCTCTTGCGGTCCTCAACCGGTCCAGATACGGAACCCGGGCTGGTGGATTATGAAACGGCCTGGCGGGAGAAGCGGGCGTTTTTGGAGAAGGTGTTTGAGCGTTTTTATCAGACCGAACGCCGGAGGACGACCGCCCGCTGGCAGGATTTTCAGACGTTCCTGGCCGGGGAAGGCGACCGGGGTTGGATGAGGGCTTTTTTTCATACTTATCGCGAACAGGAACAGAAATCTTGGCGGGACTGGCCTGCTTTGTTTCGGGACCGGGACCGGACGGCTATACGTGAATGGATTGCCGGCAACGAACAAGACGTTCTTTTCCACAGCTGGCTCCAGTGGCTCACGGAGAAGTTCTTGGGGGAAGTGGGTCAGGAGCAAAACATTTTGGGTTTTGATCTGCCTATCGGATCCTCTCCCGAGGGTAGTGAATGCTGGCTCAATCAGGAACTTTTCGCGTCCGGAGCCCGAGTTGGCGCGCCACCGGATGATTTCTCCCCGCAGGGTCAAAACTGGGGCTTTCTTCCGGTCAATCCCTGGATAGACCGGAAACAGGAGTATAGTCACTTCAGGGCGTTATTACAAAAAAACATGAGGTTTTCACGCTTTTTGCGGATCGATCATATTATGGGATTGTACCGGTCGTTCTGGATTCCGGAAAAGAGCTCTACCGGCCGAGGGACCTATGTCCGGCAGTTCTCGAAAGACCTGTTCGCGATATTGGCCCTGGAAAGTGAACGAAACCGGGTCACGATCATCGGGGAGGACCTGGGAACCGTTCCTCCCCGGGTCCGGGAGTTGATGGATGAGTCCGGTGTGTTGTGCACTAAGGTCTTTTACTTCGAACAGGATGAAAAAGGATTTCCCCTCCCACCGGATCACTATCCAAGGCAGGCTTTCATCACGATGAACACGCATGATATGCCGACCCTGCGGGCTTTTTGCGCCGGGTCCGATCTCACCCTCCGCCGGGAATTGGGAATTTTCGACGAGAGTACTTGTGAAAGACTCCTGCGGGAAAGAGGGGAATTTCTCAAAAGAGTAATTGACCGCCTACGGGACTGGGGCTTCCTTCAGGAGATACCGGAGGGAGATCTCTATCCCATCCTCTTTTCGGCCCTGCTTCGCTATCTGGCCGCGACGGAATGCCGGATCCGGGTGGTCAGTCTGGAGGATGTTATGAGATTGGACCTGCAACCTAACCTTCCTTCGACGACCATTCCCGAAAACTGGCGGCACCGGGTTAACGTCGGCGACTCCGCTTTCTCCGAACAGGTCCGGAAAGTACACGAGACGATGCGGGAAAAAAGCACGTTTATCCAGACTCCTTAAGGCCTGATGTTACTCAGGTCCTGGCTTATACCAATTAATCCTATGACATCACCATTTGAATTGTGAAATGGGGCCTTGATGACATGGTAAAGGAGGGTTTTTCCGTTAAGCCCTTAACTCCGAACATCTTCGCAAACTGGAAAGAAACCAAGAACCCCATGAAAAATAACGAGGCCCAATCAGCTTGTGGCTACTTCTACCTGAGCTAACTGGGGAGCGATAAAGAGTTCTTTCGTTTTGAGCCCCAGCGTGATAACCGCTTTGCCCAGTTTCGTCAGGTAATATTTCCGGGTGCCCGATACCTTCTTGATGAGCCCATGAACCCCCAGACGCTTGAGTATGCGCGAAATAGAAGCTGAACTCAACTCCGGGAGCAAGCGGCGGAGCAATTGGTTCTGCAAACCGCTGATCTTGAATGCTCCGTGCGCCAGTACTTCGAACAGCGGCTGATCTTCCCGGCGGAAGAAGTTAAAGCCTTTAAAACTTCTGTCGCTGTCCTTTTTGCTTTCCGAGAGTTCCTCCAGTTTTTTCGCACCGTCACTGGGGTCCTCCAAAGAATATACAAACTCCAGATAGCGGCGATTGGTAGCTTTCAGCAGTCGGCCGAGCGGATACCAGTTGTAAATCTTCTTCTTCACCGGCGCGGCTTTCTGGGTGACGGTTCCTTCCCGCTCTGGATTTCCCGAGCATGCTTGAACTGCGAGACATCGTTCACGGTCGTTTCAATCCGGAGCCCGCAGCCAAACTGGTCATACATTTTGATGCTGACTGGTGCTTGATTCTGGTACCAAGAATACCCTTGTTGAACCGGGTTCCCATTTCGCCCTCGTAGTTCCCGCGCAGCTTTTGTCCCGGGAACGTGGCGATGTTCTCTGGTTTTACAGAATGGATGGCGGTATAAACGATGCCCTCATAAAGCCACTTCCGGTCCGCTCTCGTCCTGGAAAACGATGTCTGTGGCGTGTACTCTACCTGCATGCTGCTCCAGCGATAAACCACACCCGGTTTTTTGATCACCGGGCAGTACCAGGACTTGATGCAGGTCTTCCCCCCGAACATGGTCGGATAGCTGCTGCGCCTTCTCCCAGTCGCTGATGCCAAGGAAGGTCTTGTCCCGCACTTGGGGTGATGCCTTGTTTGGTTGGCCGGGAGATAAGCCAATTGGGTCCGTTCATGTAAAACTGAAGGCGGAACGGAGACCGGGTGGGGACAGGAAGATAACCAAAGTCCGGATCAAGGAAGTAAAAGTAGTAGTGCAGGCATTTCCCGGAGTCCGTTCTCACGAATGTTTTACCCGTTTGCTGCTCATGCCACGCTTTGTAACTGGTGCATGTTTCCCTGGCTGAAAAGAGGTGGACCAGACCCGGGTGAGCGCCAGGCTTCTCAATGATCGATTGGATGTGATCGTCCTTTCAGAAGGTGGCGATTTTACGGATAAATTCAATCTCCAGTCCGTTTTCCCTGGCTATCAGAACGGCATGCTCGCGAAGTTCTTCGCGCAAGGCATTGGCCCAATCCGGGTAGTCGAAGATTTTGATGGTGTTTTGATATAGGTACGAAGTCATTCCGCCGTCAAAACAAAGCCCCGGAATATGGCCCTGGATCACAATCCGATCGTAGCAGGCCAGTACTCCTTTAGTCTTGTCTTTGTAACGCTCG
>DATIKP010000129.1 GCA_035477455.1 Atribacteraceae bacterium | reverse complement strand
TTGAATTCAGCAGATGGGTAGGAATCTTCTACGACGAGCAGATGACGGCGGCGATGATAGACCGCCTTGTGCATCACAGTTACCTGTTGCTATTCGCCGGCCCGAGCAACCGGGTGAGAGACTCCCTCATGCGCAGTGGAGAGTGAAGAAATTCCCCACCCCCCACTGGGGAAATATTTTTGCAACTTTGGGGATTTCCCTCTTGCAAAAAACAGCCTGCGGATGGTAAAAATCAGTGCACTTATAGGCAAACAGGGCGGTTTCACTGGTGAGGCAAAAGCCGTGGGCAAACCCTTCCGGAATGTATACTTGGCGCTTATTGGCGGCGGAAAGGGTTACTCCCACCCACTGGCCGAAGGTCGCTGAGCCGATCCTTATAACAAGATTCAGCAGGTATTGGCCGTAGCCGTTCTTTTTTAACGGCTCGGCAAGTTTAAGCTTTCAAGTGCCGGCCTGCCTCTAATACCGTTCCTTGTGCCTTCTTATTCTCATTCTCTGCTGCTCCAGTACGATAATGTTGCCGATAATGTCTTTATCCGTTAACACCTTGAGAGATCGCAACAATAAGCCAATCGTTTGGTCTATGGAAAAAGAATTGGGCACTCTTAATAATACGAGGCCGCAATGCTGTATTGAAGACAAAAAAAAGAGATCTGAAAATCCTACATCAGCGGTTATTACAGTTGCTCCTTGTTGAATTGCATATTCCAAAATTTCTTTATCCTTAGCACCGCGCAAGCCTGTATCACGGACATCGATGGCTTCATATCCGGCTTCACGAAGAAAACTTGCCATAGACCGCGGCATATCCTCATCAATTATAAATCGCAATCTATGGTACCGTCCTTACTTCTTCTTCCGATAACAGATTGGCTGCATAACGCAATGCCGCCAAAATCTCTTCTTTCTTCAGCTCATATTCAGACATTAGTTCTTCATAAGAAATACCGCCGGCGAGTTTGCCCAAAATAAGGTCAACCGGTACTCGTGTACCTTTGATAACCGGCTTGCCGCCCTTTATCATCGGATCTATTACAATATTGGGTAGTATTTCATGCATCGATTACCGCCCCCTTGCTGGGTCATTAATCTATTATACCCCAAAAGCTTTTTGCCCAAAAATGCCTATGTCTAAGTCAATTGTTTTCATACCGGTCCGTCCTTCCGGACAAGATTCAGCAGGTATTGGCCGTAGCCGTTCTTTTTTAACGGCTCGGCAAGTTTAAGCACCTGCTCGGCATCGATTAACCCCAGGTGGTAGGCGATCTCTTCCGGGCAGGCTATTTTAAGTCCTTGGCGCTGTTCAATGGTTTCGATAAAATTGGCGGCCTGCAACAGCGCTTCGTGGGTGCCGGTATCCAGCCAGGCGATACCGCGACCGAGTTTTTCAACCCGGAGTTGTCCCTGTTGAAGGTAGAGTTTATTGATGTCGGTGATTTCCAGTTCGCCCCGGGCGGATGGTTTCAGATCTTTAGCCATGTCAGCGGGAGGTCCTGAAACAGCCTTTGATCCTGTGGAGTGGCGATGACCAGGACCTCGGTAAGGCCGGCCAGCATCAGGATGCTCAGCGGGTAATAGATCATCGGCTTGTCGTAAATGGGCATCAGTTGCTTACTGACTACGCGGGTAAGGGGGTAAAGCCGGGTGCCGGAGCCTCCGGCCAGGATTATGCCTTTATGCATTGCCTATCACTCTTAACCGCTCACCGCGGTAGCTTCCGTCAAGCACCCGCTGCCACCAATTCCGATTTTCCAGGTACCAACGGATGGTTGTGTACAGGCCTGTGGCAAACGTTTCTTGTGGCGCCCAGCCTAATTCACGCTGGATCTTGCCGGCGTCGCTGGCGTAGCGCCGGTCGTGGCCGGGGCGACTGTAAAACGGATCTTCATATTATAGCTACATCAAAAGGTATTCCTTGACGGCGTACAACAGCTCTTATTCACGGATCCCGATAGTTAATAACAGAATCTCTTCATCCTTTACGCTTTATTCAACAGGGAGAAATACTCCTCCCTTGTTACACCCGCCGTTCTCAAGTTGTTCTTGATTATAAATACAGGGATCTCGTTCCAGTCCGGTATGACAACTGGTCGTGCAATCCCCGGTTTTGTATAAACGAAATGATCTCCCTCGATCCTCACACATTTAAACCCAGCCTTTTCACTTTCAAGTACTCCTCCACCACCCGTCCCGCTTCCCCTTGCGCCCGTATCTCGCCCTGCTCCAGCCAGATCACCCGGTCGCAGGTTTTTCTTACTGCCCATTTTGAATTTCATCATCCTGCCAAGACACTTCTTCTGAAAATTCATATCTCCAACTGCCAATATCTCAAAGATAGCCGGTCTCTTTCAGGTAACTCTTAATCTTATTGGACAACTCCTCTGCCTCCTTTTTAAACTCGACAAAATCCTCTTTAGTAAACATATACGAAGGATTGTAGTCAGCCTCTTCCCTGTACTTCATAAGTCGAGAGAAGACATGGGAATCGGCTGGTTTGAAGGCGCCTTCTTTTACGAAACGAAGACCAAAAAGCCTGAGTGCCCCTTCGTGGCTTTTGGGTTCAACCCCTTTGGTCAGAAGCTTAACTGCTCTTTCCATCTCTTCACGAATATTCTCCCTTTTATTTTCCTCTATCATAGCGGTATGCCTTCTCTCTCAATATCAAGGGCTATTCTTCTCTCCCTCTTTTTGAGGAATTCAAATTCCTCCTTTGAAAGCACCAGCGTCGAAAGGGGTGTAAGATAGGTTATCTCGATATCGGCAACCATATTAAGAATCTGATTCTTAAGTTCCCTTGTCAGACCCCGGACAATGATCGCTATATCAATGTCGGATTCAATAGCATAATCCCCCCTTGCCCTTGACCCGTAGAGAATTAACGCTACCCGCTCACCTAAAAATCCCTTTAGAACAGCTTTTAGTTCTATCAAGACCCTGTCTTCCCTATCAACTGCGTGTTTTGTGAATTCATTCATCGCTGCCACCTCCAGCCTACCCTTGGGCTTTCAAGTACTCCTCCACCACCCGTCCCGCTTCCCCTTGCGCCCGTATCTCGCCCTGCTCCAGCCAGATCGCCCGGTCGCAGGTTTTTTTTACCGCCTCCATGCTGTGCGAGACGTAGACGGTGGTGACTCCGCCCTTGATGAGCTCCAACAATGCTTTGCCGGATTTTTTCTGGAACGACTCGTCGCCCACAGCCAAGATCTCGTCTATTAGTAGCACTTCCGGAGAGGTATGGATGGCAATAGAGAAGGCCAGCCTCATCTGCATGCCGCTGGAGTAGGTCCTGATCGGCATATTGATAAACTC
>DATIKP010000128.1 GCA_035477455.1 Atribacteraceae bacterium | reverse complement strand
AGAGGACGCCGCCTGATGGGTCATACACAAAATTTGACAATAGCTCGCGATGATGGCAGAACCGGTGTCATAAAAGCGGGGCAGGCCCCAGGCCAGGATGGTGCTGAGCAGGATGGCGATCGATGTTCCCAGCCGGCTGATCCCGATGGTGCTTTTCCGGCGAATCAGGGTTTCGGTGATGTCCCGGCTCAAGGCGGTACCCATGGTGTGGTACTGGGAACTCATGGTGGACATGGCTGCGGCGAAGAGAGTCACCAGAAAGACCACCCCGAACCAGGTGGGCATGGTCTGCTCGATGAAGGTGGGGATGATGGAGTCCGTCACCCGGTTGACGGCCAGGAAGGATATTTGGCCGGTTTCGTTGAAAAAGTAAACGTTGGACAGGGCCCCAACCATGAACGCCACCCCGGTCATGACCAGGATGAACACCCCGCCGACCAAGGTGGCCCGGTTCAATTCCCGGCTGCTTTTGACGGTCATGAACCGGATGGCCAACTGGGGCTGGGCCAGCACCCCGATTCCAACCCCCATGATGATGGTCGAAACCACCGTCCACCAGAGATTGGATCCCAAGGCGGGCATCACGGTGCATCCGCGGTGACCGATAGGTCCGAATACTTCCATGGCCTGGGGAGCGAGCGTGTTGAGGGATTCATGAGCCGAGGTGACTCCTCCCAGGTTATAATAGGTGAAGAACATGGTATTCGATTTTTCTTTTTTCGTTTCACACGGTATCAAAAAATTGAATGAAAGACAATGTGTGAGTATATGCGGTAATGCGTTTATGCGCATATGCGGGAAAAACCTTGTATAGTCCATGATTCAGGTTGTTTTCCCTGCTTCCTTCCTTGTTACTCGCCAGAAAAACAGGACCCACGGGACTGAAAAATAGGAGGATCTTCCCATAGGCAGCGCTATCGGCGCCGATATAATGAGAAAAATTTTCCCGGAAAGGGTGTTGTGCCATGGAAGCCCGGGTACGAGAAAAAACCATCAAAGTATTTCTGATTGACGACAACCGGTTTTTCCTGGAAAGTCTGACATTTATTCTCAATTTAAAAAAGGATATGGAAGTGGTGGGGACGACCACCCGGGGAGGGGACGCCCTGCTCAAGATCAAAGAACTGACACCCGATGTGGTGGTGGTCGACATGGTGCTTCCCGACCGGGACGGTCTCTCCTTACTGGCTGAAATTCGTGAACAATACGACATCCCGGTGATCATGCTCAGTATGTACGAAGAATACCGCAACCAGGCCATCCGCCGGGGTGCTTTCACGTATCTCGTAAAAGGAGAAGGCCTCGACCAACTCTATCATGCCATCCGCAAGGCGACCGTTCTCGATCGGTAGGTCGGATATGGGTTGATGCGACCATGCATTGATGCGGGAAATCCGGGGTTGGGTTTCTGCGTTCATATCCTTGTTTCTTATCACGATCACTTCTTCATCTATTGACATCCTTCTCTAACCCCCCAGCCGCTTGACTTTGCCCCATACTTCAATAACCAGTTGACTATCCCTTCGTTGAAAAAATAGGAGTACGAACCCAAAATAATAGGAATACTTTCCTATATTCAAGGCCTTCGGGAGGAAATATACTGCGAATGCAATTGAAGCGATTCCAATGTCCCGAAGGGAGAGATACACGTGTTGCACAAGAATTTCTTACTCTCCAGTCTGTTTCTTCTCACCGGTGTTCTTCTGATATTAGCGTCCTGTACTCCATCCCCTCAGTTCGGATCTCCTGGTGCTTCCATCATTACCGGAGAGGCGGCTATGCCGGCGCAATGTTTTTCCTGTGAAGCCGGGGAAGCGAATCCCCCGGCCTATGTTCTGGTCTACGGCGGAGAGAGTGGGAAGCTCGAAGCCACCAGCACCCTCAACTGTGACGGGACGTTTAGTGTCGCAACCAACGGTCAAGCGAGTTCCGTCGTTTATGTCGTCCGCCAGAATGTGACCAACCCCGATCAGTACATGGTGCTCAAAAAAGGGATTGACCGGTCTTCCGGAGACATCGGCCTCATCGATGCCCATACCACCGCCCAGGTGATGATTTGGGAACAGGTCAATGTCGCCAATGTCCCCGATTTCACCGTGTTCAATGCGGCCCATTACAGTAAATATGAATGGCGGTGGTCCTTTGATGCCGACCTGGTAAATGAATTGTCTCTCGGGGTCGAAGACATTCCCGGACTGGCCATTGAAGAGGCGGAACAATACGGGGAACTCCTGAGCGCCGTACAGTCCGCCATCGACAGCTGCAGCGATCCCCAACTCCCCGGAGGCCAAGCCCTCGCACTGGCCAGGCTGGTAGCCGATGCCCTTTTCGGCGGGATCTGCCGGCCCTGCGGACCGGCGTTTGGGTCTCCGGGTGGAAACCAGACGCCTCCACCGACCAATCTTTGTGTTCCCGTTCCGAAGGTTAATTTCGACTTTACCGTCCTTCCGCCATCCAACGGCAATGGGATGACGGTTAAATTCATCAATAAATCGACTCCCCTTGAAAGCACAGAAAACCCTATTACCTATACCTGGGATTTTGGGGATGAATCGACTTCGAACGAACTTAATCCTACTCATACCTATGACGGAAACGGTCCGTATCAAGTGACCCTTACTGCATCCAACCTTTGTGGATCGGATACGGTGACCCTGCAAGTCGAGAGACTCGTACAGCTCTTCGGTTCTCTGTCTGTCACCAAGGTCGAGGAACCGCTAAACAATGGGGGACCGGCTGGAGGTTGGGAATTCAAACTGCTGGGCAGCGATGATAATGATGTCGCCACTTTTACCCTTTCTACCCAAAACAACTGGACCTGGGAATCTGGACCGCTGCCATTGGGGACTTACACCATTGTGGAAACGACCAGTCTTTCGGGATGGACAACGACCGTTGCAGTGAC
>DATIKP010000127.1 GCA_035477455.1 Atribacteraceae bacterium | reverse complement strand
TGCGCTTCACCAAACCACACGGCCCGACCATGGATCGAAAAGGCGGATCGCCCCGGTGTACGGTACCGTCCATGATCACCGGAATCCCGCCGTCGATCAACGAGCGGACCTCCTCGGCCTCCAGCGTGCGCATGACGTTACACACGGCCTGATAGGCCGCTTCACCCGAAGACGAAACCGCTGTCGTTTTTCCTGAACCGGCCAAGGAGAAAATAAGTCTTTCTCCGAAACAGATGTCGGAACCAGCCTCCGCCAATCGATCCACCACTGACTTGTCCGCGGCCACGATGCGGCGCAAACGGGGAGGGCGGCGCTGGGAGAAACCCATGGACAGCCCTCCTTCCCGACACCACCGGACATGCCCGGCCGCGGTTTCGGCGAGGAGGAGCACCTCCTTCCCGACCAAGAGCCGGGCGAGCACCCGCATTCGTCCGTCGATCAGGCACACCTCGTCCGGATCCGCCGGCCGGGTTCGGGCCCGCCAGGCAGGTAGGGCCTCGAGGCTTCTCAATTCCCGGTAATCCTCCCCGCCCAGGATTTCCTCTCCCTCCTCGACCGAGTCGTGGAAAAACCCCGTTTCGTCACCGACCCAGTGATCGAGTTGCGCGGATGAACGGCGAAGGTAGGCGAGTAAGCTCATCCGATCTCCCGGTTTTCCTTCCATTCCATATTTCCTCCTCCTACCTCCAGGTGGACGGGAAAGAGAGCGGCAAAGAGGGGATCATGGGTCACCACGCCGACCATTTTGCCATCACGGCCCAGGCGCAGGATCGCGTCAGCCACCAGGCTCAGATGATCCCGGTCCAGGGGGGAAAATCCTTCATCGATAAACAGGCACGCTACCTCACCCCGGCCTGATTCCCGCATCCGGATTCGGGACAGGGCCAGGGAAAAAGACAGGGCAATGAGAGTCTTTTCACCACCGGAACACTCGGCCGGGAGACGAAGCTGTCCACCCAACCGCTCGTCGAGAACCATAATGTCTGTTTCACCACCGGACATCTGCACTTTGAGGCGGTAGCGGCCCTCGGACAGGTCCCACAAAAAGGCCGAGGACTCTTTCTCCAGTTCCTTGAGGAGGATACCCAGGAGATAATTCTTGAATCCCCGGACCTCCAGGGCTTCTTTCAAACGGCGGTGGGTTTCCCGCTCCTCCATGACCTCTCCGATCATCCTTTCCAGGGTATCCCGTTCCGCCTGCCTCGTGCGCAGGGTTTCGATTTCTTGGCTCAGGATCCCGCTTTGTTCCCGGACATCGCCGGCCTCCCGGCGCAGTCGGGCGAGTCCGCTTTCTTCCCCGGACAAAGTACCTTCCAGAGTCTCGAGCGGAACGTTCCAGCGGACGGTTCCTTCCCGGAGGACCCCCTCTCCTTCCCGGATCAAACTTTCCAGATGTTCGATCTCCCCGGTCAACTTGATGACCCGGTCCTGCCAGCCTTCCACGACCCGATCTTTCAAATCGAGAAATTTGGCCAGGTCCCAACCGTAAACCGCCAGGTCCTTCAGGAATGCCTGGTGTTTTTCCTTTTCTTCGCTCTGCAATCGGGCCACTCGGACTTCCAGGTCCCCTATCTCTTCTTCCAGTTCCCGCCGGCGAGCCTCCAAGCCGGAGTGACGTTCCCGCAGGCGGGCCAGTTCAGAGCCGATCCGGGTATACTCCTGCCGTTTCTCATCATGGGCTTTCCGGCAACGTTCCCAGTAGTCATGAAAGGCGGTGGCTGAGTCCGGATACTGCTCCCGGGAAAGCTTCATGCCCGCCAGGACCTCGCCCAGTTCCCGCTGCTTGGACCGCTCCATTCCGGCAAGCGTTTCGTTCTCCCGGTTATACCCTTCACGGCGGCGCCTGATTTCTTGTTCCCGTTCCTGAAATCCCCGGAGTTTTTCTTCCCGGGCCGCCAGATCTTTTTCCAGGCGGTGTAATTCCTCCCGCTTTCGATCCAGTCCTTCTCGCTCACGGTTCAAGCGCTCCGTCATCCCGGCCCACCGCAGGGGCTCATCTACGAGCAAACAGCGGAAGATCGCTTCGAGCTTTTCCGCCGTCTCCCGCCGCTTCCGCCCGAGGGATTCCCGGTGATCGTGGATAACCTGCACCTGATGGGACAGGTCCCGGATCCGCTCCCTTGCATTCCCTATTTGCGATTCGAAACCGGCGCATTCGGTTTCCAACCCGGTCAATCGCTCCTGAAAGGCACGGTATTGATTTTCCTGGTGTAGGATTTCGATCGGTTCCTGTCCGTTGCTGGTCAAAGGCGGTGGGATCTGACTTCGGCAAAGTGGACAAACCCCCGTTTCCATCCATTTCTCATTGAGTTCCTGAATAGCGAACCGACAAACCGCCTCCCGGTGTACCGCTTCCACCTGCGCTTTTTCCAGACGCAGAGCGTCCCGCTGTCCGGCCAACTCCCGGAGCTGCCCGCGTAGCGCCTGTTCAGTCTTGGTCAAGGCCTCCAGTTCCTCTCCCCGAACCCGTTCTTCGTTGTGGATGTGCCGGCATTCGTTCTCCAGATCGTTCAATTGGGCCTGCAAAGGTTCTCCTTGCTCGATGATCCGCACCAAAAGAGCCAGGTTCCGCTCCGCCTCGCCCACCTTCGCCCCTTGGATAACGAGATGGCCGAGAACCGTTTCTCGTCCTGCGCTTTCCCGTTCTACCAATCTGGTAAGGTTTTTCTCTTCCTCCTTGAGCCGGGTGAACTCCTGAGCGCACATCGTTAACCGCTCCGCCAGACGATCAATCTCTCCGGCCAGCGGCCGTCCTTCCCGCTCGAGGCGGTCCCGGTAACCGGTCAACCGCTCTAGGTGCTCCCGCAACTCGTTGTCTTTCCGATCCCCTTCCTCGATAGCCTTCGTGCTTTCTTCGAGTTGTTTGTGAACCGAACTCTGTTTCCTCTTCCGCTCGGTGAGTTCAGTACCGCTAAGGTGAAGCGCCTCAAAGACCTTTTGCCAGCGGGGGTAAGAACCAGCAGCAACCGTAAGCGCCGAGGTGATCATCCGGTCGAGTTCCGCTTTTTCTTCGGCTTCCCGGCGATTCCGGGACAATTCGGTGATTCTCACCCGCGCCTGTCGCAGACTGAGGAGAGTATCCCGTAGAACGGTCAGTGCCCGGACTTTTTCTTCGGCCAAGCGGGTCGCCTGCTCCAGTTCACCCGAACGTTGTCTGAGTCGGGCGAGTTCAGCCTGCCGCCGTTTTAGTGTTTCGGCGAGGTTGTCCCGATCCAGGGTCTCCCGGCGTTCCAGGGCCGGTCTGAGCGTACCTTCCAACCGTTCCAGGCGTTCTTTGGCTTTCTCCCGGACCCGGTCCAGGGAGTCCAGTCCAAAGAGCGTACTGAGAATCCGAAAACGGCGGGCCGGAGTCGCCTCGACAAAAGCGAGGGTTTCACCCTGGGGAAGAAAAACCGACGAACGGAAGGTCTCGCTGTCCAACCCACTCAGGCGGGCGATTTCCGAGTTGACGGACTGTTCGCCCGAACAGACCGGATCCCAGGCATCATCGCCGCGGTACTCCAGGGCGGCGGTGCTGCCCCGCTTCAGAGAGTATTCCCGGGTGACCCGGTAGCGGTCTATAGCCAGATCGAACTCCAGTTCCACCCGGAAGGCTTCATCGGGATAAGCCCGGTGTAGAAGTTCCCTTTTGCTGCGCTCGGTCCGGATCCCCTTCCCGAAGAGGGCATAATAGAGTGCTTCAAATAAAGAGGATTTTCCGGCACCGTTTGGCCCGACCACGACAAACAATTGGGAAAGAAAGTCGAGAGTCGCCTCCTCGATCCCTAAAAACCGCCGGATCATCAACCTAACCGGACGCACGATCGACCTCCTCTTCCAGCACCTCCCGGTAATAGCGGCAGAACAGGTCGTTGACCCGACCATCCAGGCGGTTTTCCCGGCAAAACCTTTCAAAGAGGACCGGAATTGTATCCATACTGACTTCGCTGACCCCCTCTTCCTCGTCCGGTGAGGCTTCCCGGCACCGTTCCGGTTCAGTGACCACCACCCGCCAGTTATCACTCCGCATCCCTTTGATTTGGAGTACGGTTTCCGGAGACAAAGCGGCAGGGTCATACCGCACTCGGACATAGGTCCGCTCGCTTTCCGCCCGGCTCCCGATCCGTGAACGGAGAATCTCTAAATTGTCTCCCCGCTCCAGACGTTCGGTCAGGAGCTGGCTGGTCTGGAAAAATACCGGCCGTACGAGCGGGTGCTGTCCCTCGTGGAAATCGACACGGAGAAAACCGGCTTGCCCGGATTCGTTACCGAAATTGTCCCGGACCAGGGAAGAGGAGTAATAAAGAGGAAACGACAGCCGCTGGTAGGGTATATGGGCATGCAGATGTCCAAAGGCACCGTAATGAAATCCGGAGGGTATATCTCCTGGCTTGAGAAAAACTTCCCGGGTCGCATTGACCTCGGCGTACCCGGCCAGGTCTTCCATGGTCAGGTGGGCGGTGAGGATATTCCAGGTCTCACTTCCCAACCGTTTCCTCCACCCGGCAAAAAGAGCGGCCAACTTTTCGCGGGCTAGATCCTGGATATCCTTACCCGGAGTCATCCCCAGGAAACGGGCCAAACTGAGGTAGGGAAGCGGATAAACCACCGCCGAAATAGCCGGCAGAGGCACCGGTTCGAAATGTTTGACGATAAAAACGTTGTCGGGAAAGACCTCCTTGAGCGCCTCCACCGCATACCAGTCATGGTTGCCCATCACCCAGACGAAGGGGGCGATATCTTTCATCCCGAGAATGGTCTCCACCGCCAGGGCGATGGCTTCACGGGGAGGCTGATGGTACTGATGGAAGAGATCACCGGCGTGGACGATTAAGTCCACCTGTTCCTGCTGGGCGACCTCGCTCATGATCCGGAGGCATTCTCTCTGCTCCTTGATGCGTTCCACCCCGCCCAAAGCTTTCCACGAGACCAGCCCCAGGTGCCAGTCGGCGGTATGGAGAAGACGGAGACTCTGTGCCATGGCGTGACAGTCCTTTTCCCTTTTTCCCGGTCTGCGGATCTTCTGACCGGTTTCCCGAAATCCACAGGTATTGTATCACACCGCTTTGCTGCACAAACTCTATTCCTCCGGAGGGCAGTTCCAACGTCCAACCGTCCTATTGCCCAAAACTGAAAATCTCTTTATAATATTTATAATATAAAACAAGAACCAGAAGGAGAAAAATTATTGTTTACAGAGGAGGTTTGGTGACATGGGAAAAAAAGCGAGAGAACTGGCTGGTCCGAACGTGGACAAACTGATCGATCTTTTGAACAAGGCATTCTGTGACGAATGGGCGGCCTTCTATTACTATGGCTTGGCCGCCAAGCTCGCCGAAGGGCTCAACTCGCCACCCCTGGCCGGAACATTGGAGAAAATCGGTAAAGAAGAACTCGAACACGCCAATGAGTTGGCCGACCGGATCATCGAACTGGGTGGCCAGCCGGTCCGGGAATTCGCCGACCTGCCCAAAATCGCCAATTACCCCAAGGTCAACCTCCCTGTCGATTTCGGGGATCTGCGGGGTATTCTCCAGGCGGTGATTGAGGCCGAACGCGGAGCAATCGACGTGTATAACTCGATTCTCCAGGATTTACAAAATATCTGTAAGGATCCGGTCACCTTCCATGTCATCCGGCACATAATGGGCGAAGAGATCGCCCACGAGGACGAATTCGAAACCATCCTCGGTTCCTGTCCTGAGTAACGCAGGGGCGGCCGGGGCGCAAGGCTCCGGCCGCCATCGGACTGACGTTCCCGATATGCCGCACCGGAGCCGGCAGGCTCAGTTGATGATATGGGAAAAGCAGGGGAACCTTGCTCCAGACCGGTGAGGACCGGAGCTATTCGCATGATTCAGGCTCCAGCTCCGTGACCCTCGCAGTTCTGCCGGCCCAGATCATGACCCATATCTACTCTCCCTAATCCAAGAAAAGAAGTCCGGATTCGAAGAAAACCAAGGCGGCTTACCACACTCAGAACACAAATCCACCGGTCAGGTATTTACCCTGGACTTCGACCGTGACCACCTGTTTTTCCTGGGGTTCGAGGGTTAGTCGGAAGGCGATCCGCCCAGCTTCCTGGCGTATAAGAGGATGCGAGGAACCAACCAGCTCATACCCCAGACGCAGGGTATCGTAAACCTCGATGATCCGGGTTTCCGTGCCCCGGTTACTGATCGTGTAGAGCTTAGTTTCCTCGGTATCGTAGAGTACCTCCCGACCCTTTTTTGAAAATACTTGGTTGTGCTTTTCCCGGTGAACGATCGTCTCCTCCACCACCAGGTCAGTCCCCGCACCCACCATGAGCTCCGTCTCCGGGCTATCGGCCGCATAAGTTCCCTCACCCAGAAAGACCATTCCAGCGGCGGATTCCTCAAAACACTCCATTTTCCCGGGATATACCAAATTCTCGGGTAATTGTATTCTCCAGAAGAAACGGACATCGGAATCGCCAAACCGGTGTCGGTCATACACCGCATACCGCTCGGCTAAAACCGGGGAAAAGTCCTGGAGATTGACCCGCTTGGTCTGGAACGGAGCGAGATCCAGATCTATCTCCATCCCTCCCAATACGAAGCGTTCCGCTACCCAGGAGCGTGACGAAAGGTTCCTGATTTCCGCAAAGAGTGTCCCCTGGGGAACCGGGAGATTCTTTTCCCAGTCGAACTGGTACAGGAAGGAAAGCGTAACCTCAGTTAGGGGATAGATTAGGACCAGCTGTCCAGTCCCCCTTTCTTCGGCAAGCAGGGTAATCGTATCGTCCGAGTTGTCCAGAGGAGACAAAACAGTCAAAAGACCGGCCCCCTTTACGCTGACATACACGTCCTCCAGGCTGACACCTGCTGGCCTTTCCCAGCGCAGGTCGTTTCGCCCCGGCGTGAGATTCACCGGCCATATTTCCCGAACGAAGAGACCCTGTTCATTACCAAACACCACAACCTCCGAAGGGGTTTTTTCCATAACCAGTTCTTGGGCCATTACCCCGCCAGCCAACAGGATAACCAACAAGAAAGCCAGGACGGTTTTCATTACAGCACCTCCCGGAACTCATAGATCAGGACAATCTTTGTTTTCTCGTCCGGATCCAGGTTCACCAATCGGATGGCCTGTCCGTTTTCCCGTCTCCAGCCTTCCCCATCGCTGATCCGGCCATCGTGGGGAAGGAGTTCGTTGAGTTCCAGACTGACCGTTTTCTCCCCCCGATTCGTGAGGAGAAAAGTGATTTCCCGTTCGGCGAGAAAACCGATCACCTCCCGGTCCTCATTCCACTCTACCTTAAGCCGCCGGTAACGGGTCATCGTCCTTTCCACCGAAACGAGTCGACTAGGACCCAAGGACAATTCGACCTCTTCCTGCATACGGACCAGGGGAAGAACGATTTGGCCCAGAGGTTCCCTATCCCCGACAAACAAGCGGAGTGTTCCCCCGGCCAGAGGGGTTTCCTCGTTCTGAATGGAAAGGATCCGCTGGGTCACTCCATCCTGGTAACGGTATAATTCGGTATAGGGCAGTTTCCGCGTGCCTGGAAAAACCGCCAAGTGGGAGCGGGAAGGAAAATCAACCCGATAGGGAAGCCGGAAAACCTGGTACTCCGAGACCTGCTCCACCACCGGCGGGGCGACACGCTTCATGTCCAGGGGGGCGGCCACCGCCTCCCCCATCGGCTCTGCGAGGAAATCCGCTTCCTTGAACAAGGCGTAGGTCTCATCGACCTCGAAGGCAGGGCTCCCCAAAAGCCAGCTCAAATTGACGTTCTGCCACTGGCGGATATTGGTATTGGAAAGATAGACCGTCGGGTGCAGCCAGAGGATCTCCTCCTTTTCATCGAGTATACCGGTGTACCCTTCCCGCCAGTCAAATCCGCTTTCAAAAAAAGAAAGCATCACCGGGTACCGGCCTTTCCCGGCGGCGGCCAGGGTAATCCGAAATCCGTTTTCAAAGGTGTCAAGCGTCCGGAGGCGCACTTCCTCGGCGAGGGGTTTAAAGAAAAACCGGCTCCTTATAAGGTCTCCGCCGGAAAATACAAAACGATTGTCGCCTTCGTCCAGAAATAACGACATCCGCTCCACCACCCAGCCCCGGTCGACTCCCTGGTATACCGTCAGCCAGACTTCTTCCGGATCAAGGGCTTGAGACAGCAAGGCCGCGGCCGGGGAGATTGACCAGACAAGGCTCACTACCCCGATACAGAACCACCAGATAACCCGTTTCATCATCCTTCTTCCTTTCAAGGGCCCTTTGTAAAAACTCATTCCTCTACTTATCTCCCTGGGCCATTCTTTTATAGTTTGAAACTACCGACGATAATTTGCAAGGCCCTGCTCACTTCACCATCCCTGGGCTCCGGGAACATCTTCACCATAAGATATTCCCGCATATATTCCTATAGCCTCTTGATCAAGAGCGCCGGTCAAGACCCCCTCCTCTTTTTTGAATCAGCTTATTTTACCGGTGAGTGAACCGGAGACTTTACCCGATGGACAGGGTGAGCGACTCCGTTTAATGGATTGTCCCAGTGAGGAGTAGACGATAGACCAAGACGTAGGCGGGCGGGTTGGTTTCACTGGAATCACAGATAGAACAGTTGGCAGGGATGTCGGCTCGGCCGGTAATGGTGGAGATTCCGGGAGATCCATTACCGAAAGGGATTTTTGAACATAGATTTGATTTTGTTGCAAAAACTCATTTCAGCGAGGCCCCGTTGCCATCAGCAACGCCTCATCTGGCATTTTCTGGCACGCATCAATGACCACGTCCGGTTGTAGTGCTGCTGAAAAGGCCATCCTTGGCCTTTTTACTTCGAAAATGCGGTGATTTCGGCGGCTGATTTATGCAAATTGGGCCCCGGCTTCCTTCGTTCTTTTGCAGCAAAATTACTTATTGCAGTAGAATCAGATTTCCCAGCCCAAAAAAAAAGGGAGACCCACAGGCCTCCCGTTCTGGTTGCGGGGTAATATCTTCAGCGCAGAGTCAGGTACCAATTTCCCTGGGCCCGCCAAGCGGAGAGAAATCGGCTGATGGAGTAAGTATTGTTCGCTCCATTCACCTTACCCGGATCGTTCACGGTAACATGAGTTTCATTGAGCCCGGTGACAACCATGGCGTGTTTGGCTCCACCGGTAGGGTTCATATCTGAGTAGACGGCCACCAGGACCGGGTTCCCCGCAGTCAGGATGTTGCGCAGAAGATCGAGGTTGCCCATTCCCACCCGAGCTTCCACCCCTTCACTGACCAACCAGCCCCGGATCATGAACACGTTGGTGAAGTCGCCGTTTCCGTTGTTTAAGGAAGTACCATGGTTGACATTCAACCAATGGTTGGCTCGTATGATGTCACTGGAAGTAGGTATTTCTCCATAGTAGTAGGCCCGGAGCATGGCCGCCGAAGCCGGACCACAATTACGGGTTCCCGCCCAACTGCCGGGAGGAACCTGGGAAAGGAAGGGAACGGCGAGCTGGACGTTGGTATCGGAACGTTCCAGGAAGCGAATGTCCGGTTGGGTCGGGGTCGTGGAGGGGGTCAGACCGAAGCCGGCTCCCGCATAGTCGAAACCAGTGGTCGAACACCCTGAAAGGACTCCGGCCAGAAGAAAGCCGGTGAGGACAAGAAGGCTCAGCGTGGTGTGTCTCATGAAACATCCCCCTTCAGGGCATTCTCCAAAAGGGGGGAAAAAAGACGCTGGTTTTACAAGTCCTTCTGGGACTTGGCAGCCCGACTGCCCTGGCGTGTACTCGCTTTAGGCTCGGAGCTTTGCGCCCTCTACTTTCGGAGAGTTTGCCCGTTCATTCCCTGAGAAAGCGGCTTATCCACTTTCCGTATTCTATCTGCTATCAATCGGCAGAAAGATGAGAATCTTTAGAGGAAGGAAGGTATTTATTGAAAATATTTTTTCCCAACCTCCTCTCTCTGCCCCGCCGTGTATGAGAGAGCAATGAACAGTTGCATTTCACCGATCACCGTTCACTGATCGCCGATACCATTGTACTATCGCTCTACCCTTCTTTCTAGATCACATGCCTCTCGTATGGCCTTGTAAGGCTGGTCGAGACCTTTTCCTTTGATCAGGTAGGCAAAGGTTTCCCCGGCGGAGGGCTTGGTTTCGGTATTCTTCGTGTATACTGAGCATAATGACCGGAATGCTGATTTTTTCACGAATCGAGGACAGAACAGAAATGCCATCCTGATCAGGAAGCATCATATCCAGAAGCACCACATCGGGTGACCACGCTTCGATCATTTTTAACCCCTCCCGCCCCTGGGTGGCGGTTCCCACCACTTTCATCTCTTTTTTTAAATTGAGAATAAAAGTAAGACTTTCCAGGAAAAATCGATTATCGTCTATCAGAAATACTTTTATCATCTTATCACGGACACGGGTTTCCATGGCGCAACATCCTTTTCAGGGAAATTTTCCACTTATTGTACCGGCCTATCTACAACTTGCCTATGGGAAGATCCTCCTATTTAAGAGTATTGGAGGCCTATATTCAGATTGTTTTTCACCAATTTTTCTGATACCGTGTGAAACGAAAAACCAGAATTCGAATATCGAGTAAAAGAGAGAAAAAGGGATAGTGATCCCCCATAATCCCGGGTTGTCCCGACCAAGCTACCCGAGAAAGGAAGAAATATGAGCAATAGATCAAGTATTTATCATCGATTGAACCTGTACGTGCTTATTCTGTGCCTGATTTTCACCTTCAATCTGCCAGCATTGGCCCAAAGTTCGGCAGTAACCTGGGGAGAGTTGGCTTCTTCGATTCAACGCATCTTTGGAACGTCTGCTCCGATTGAAGACCTGTACGCCCGTCGCAACCAGTCGGTCTCCCGGTTGGAGGCCGCCCGGACCATCCTTCGCGCTATGCACTATCATAACCTGTATTCATATGTGGACATCAGTGCTCTTCCTTTTCCGGATACCCAACGATTGAACCAGGAGCAAAAACAGGTTGTGGCTTTGGCCACAACCATCAACCCGCCGCTCATGACCGGTGACATGATCGGTAATTTCCGGCCGGCCGAGACCCTCAGCCATCGCGAGTTTGCCTTCCTGGAGGATCGCCTGAAGATCTATGCCCGGGGGGAGGTGTTCTGGGAAACGCGCCGCCCAATCGACCCAGGGATAGAACTGGTAATCCGCAAACGGGGAATGGAGGGAGGGGTTCCTCCGCAGGCTACCCCGGTACCCGGCCAAGGGGTTATCCTCCAGGCCGGCGCCTTCGCCGACCGGGAACGGGCGGAAAGGGTGGCTCAATGGCTGCGGGAACTGGGTTACACTCCCGAGGTGGTGGCGGAGGGTGGTTTGTTCAAAGTCCGGGTTGGACCCTACCCCTCCACTGAAGTACCCTCCGTTCAGGAGCGTTTATCCAGACAAGGCTTTCCGTCAGTGATCGCTTCCCGGATCAATGCAGTTCCAATCACTCCGAGTGCCAGACCGGTTTTTACCCTGGCGCTTTTGGTCGATCCTGAACAGTCGCCCTATCGAGCCGAAGTAGCCTTGGCCCGGGACACGATCGTGGAACGGGAATACACCAGCGAACTCCTCAGGCGCAAGGGTGGCCTGTTTGCGATCAACGCTGGTTTTTTCACCCCCGACGGAACGCCGATCGGATTGCTTATGATTAACCGGCGCATCCTGAGTGAACCTTTTGTCGGCTGGTTTGTCTGCGGAATCACCCCGGACAATGAACTGATTTTCGGCGAGGTGAAAATGGACGCAGAAGTTATTCTTCCCAACGGAGAAAGTTACCCGATCACTGGAATCAACCGGCGGAATCGGAATGAAGAACTGATACTGTTTGACAGCACTTTTGGATATAAAACTCCCCGGCAAAACGGATATGAGAGTGTTATCGAAGGGGGACGGGTGATCCGCACCGGGAAGACCACTGGAGAAACCGTCATACCCCGCGGTGGATTCGTCCTACAGGGACAAGGAGCAGCATCTGAATGGATGCGCCGGTCTTTGATTCCAGGGACCGCTCTTCGCCTGAGGATGGTACTTTTCCCCTCCGGCGAAGACCTCGGGAAGTGGAAACAGACAGTACACATGGTCAGCGGTGGACCGTTGCTTTTTCGGGACGGTGTTCCTGGTCCCTTTGGAAACTTCCGGGAAGAAATCGTTAACCAGAGACATCCCCGCACCGTGGTGGGCCTCACCCGCGATGGTCGCCATCTTTACTTGGTAGCCGACGGTAGAAGGCCAGGCCACTCGGCTGGTTTGACCATCCGGGAACTGGTGGAAGAATTGAAGCGCTATGACGTGATCTATGCGTTGAACCTGGACGGAGGCGGTTCCTCCACTTTTGTGCTGAATGGAGAGGTCCTCAATCGTCCGGCCGACCTCACCGGGGAGCGGAAAATTTCTACAGCCATCATCTTGCGTTGAATCTCTTTTACTAAACGCAATAGCAGATCATGCCCTAAGGTCAGAAATAAGCCTGGAAACAAGCGAAGCCATCCACTACTGCTTAATTTCAGAAATCAGCGATATATAGTATAATTCTGGACAGGTTTTTTACTTCACAATTTTCACTTTTGTCTTATCCAAAGTCAATGCAACAGCGACCATGGTGATGATACCGGTAATGATCAACTGGTAGTATACATTGATACCGGCCACATTCATTCCATTTCCCACGAAAACAATAATAAAAGTCCCCAGCAGTGTGTTGAAAATACCTCCCGAACCACCACTTAAAGCCGTTCCGCCAACCACCACGGTCGCGATAACCTGGAGCTGGTAGGGAGCACCGATGGTGGGGTCACCACTCAACATCCTGGAAACCAACACCATAGCCGCCAGAGCAGCCGATAGGCCGGATATCGCAAAACAGAGCGTTTTGGTCCGGGACACCCGGATCCCACTGAGGCCGGTTGCCCGCTCCGAGTTGCCTATTGCGAAGACATATTTCCCAAAGGGAGTGTAATTTTGCACGATCAGGAAGATAACAAAAAGAGAAAACCCGAGGATGTAGGAACCCCTCAAGATTCCATACTGAGCGGTTAAAAAGCTGAGACGGGATAACCTGTCCGGTTGGATACCGATCGGACGGCCACCCGAAACGATCAAAGCCAAGCTCTGGATGACTCCGGCAGCGCCGAATGTCCCGATAAAAGATGGAATTTTTAAACCGGTGAACACAAAGCCATTCAGCAAGCCAAAACCCAAACCGATGAGCATGATCAACGGATAGGCCAGATACCCGATCGAATTAATCATCAAGACAAAAACCACCGTAAATAAAGAGAGCATCGAACCGATAGATAAATCGATACTCCCGATCAGGATTACAAAAGTCAATCCAACCGCCGCCACAAAGTAGGTCGTAGCAAAAGCCAACAACGTTCCAATGTTAAAAGACGACAAAAACGTCGTAGGATTAGTAATACTCAGAATGAGAAACAATGCCAAAGTTCCGCTCATGGCTAACAGCTTCTCTCGATCGATCGGCAATCTACCATTTGCCAAGTTCATCACGTTCCTCCTACACCACGTATTGAATCAGGTCCGATGGGGTGGGTTTAGTGTCGTTCGCATCAATTATGGCTGAAATCTCTCGATCCCGCATGATGATAATCCGGTTGGCAAGCCCTATATCTTCTTCAAAGCTGTCTCCCATGACAATCATAGCCATACCCTGCTGAGCCATCTCCCTCATAAAATGATAAATTTCCCTCTTGGCCCCGACATCAACTCCACGGGTCGGGTGGGACATGATAAGAATTTTCACGTGGGTCAACAACCATTTGGACAGTACCACTTTCTGCTGGTTTCCTCCGCTCAAGCTCAGACAATATGCCCGAGGGGAAGGAGTCTTGATGTTGAGCTTCTGAATCATCTGGTTGGCCAAGCTGAGCTGCTGGTCACGATCGATGAACAAGCCCTTTTTGAGTTCGTGGACGATGGGGAGGGTCATGTTGTCGAATAGCGGCATATTCAGAACCAACCCTTCACTCTTCCGGTCTTCCGGGATATAACCGATACCGTAAGAAAAAGCCTGGGCTGGAGAATGGATGGCCACCTTTTTCCCGTTGACCAGGATTTCGCCCGATTCAAGACCGCCCATTCCATATAGGGCACTGCAGAGAGCCTCCTTACCCGATCCAATCGTACCGCACAGGCTGACGATCTCCCCCTCATTCACCTGGAAAGAGACATCACGAAACGCTCCTCTTCGGGAACAATTCTTCAACTCGAGGACAATCTTATCCGCTGCTTTTCTCTGCTCGTTGATAAGGTAATACTCTCCATGAAATTCCTTACCAACCATTTTCGATCTCAGGAGATCTTCATCCACTTCCTGGTGGCCAAAGCATCCTACGTTGACTCCGTCCTTGAGTACATATACCCGGTCGCAAAGCTCGACGATTTCCTTCAGGCGGTGTGAAATATAGATCAGGGAGATTCTTTTTTTCAATTCCTTCAGCTGGTAGAACAGCAATTCGATGTCTTTTTGTTCGAGAACAGTGGTCGGTTCATCGAGAATGATGATCGGTGTTTCCACTTTCGCCTGTTTCGATAGCCAAATATTTCGGGCGATTTCGATCATCTGGCGCTGCACAAAACTGAGTTCATGAACATACACCTCGGGAGAGAGGGGAATTTCCACTTCGTCAAGAACCTCGCGGGCCATTCGGACCATGGCTTTACGCGATGTAATCCCAAACCGGGCGAATACTTCTTCGTGTCCCAGGAATATATTTTCGTAAATTCGCATGTTCGGCAAGATCGACTGTTCCTGAAAAACCATCCCAATCCCATGCTTCTGGGCATCACGCGGACCTTTAATATTTACTTCCCTTCCTTCAATAACAATTTGCCCCCGGTCCAATGAAAAGACACCACACAAAATTTTCATGAGGGTACTTTTCCCAGCGCCGTTTTCCCCGACCAGCCCCACAATTTCATGGCGAAATACTTCAAAATCAACGTTTTCCAGCGCTTTCACTCCTGGAAAGGACTTGTAAATACTCTGCATCAATAACAACATTGCCATGCTCAGCATTCTCCCATTAATATTCAAACCATTATTTCATGATTTTTATCTTTTTCCGGTCGATGGTCAGCGCCACCGTGGCGATGAGAATCACCCCGATGGTTCCCTGTTGCACATAAGGACTCACCCCCATGAGCACCATCCCGTTGCGTAAAATTGTCAAGATTAGCGCCCCAATGATGGCCTTGGGTATACTGCCGACTCCACCGGTGATCGCA
>DATIKP010000126.1 GCA_035477455.1 Atribacteraceae bacterium | reverse complement strand
CGGATTGGGCCGATACCTTGCGCAAAGAACTTCGCTTGGCATGCCGAACGGATAGCCAAGGAAAACGGACCGGAGATTGAATTTATCCGTAGAATCGCCCCCTTCTGAAAGGACGATCGCATCCAATCGATCATTGAGAAGCCTGGCGCCCACCCGGGTCTGGTCCACACCTTTTCAGCCAGGGAAACATGCACCAATGACCAGCAAACGGGTAAAACATTCGTGAAAACGGACTCCGGGGAATGCCTGTCCTACTACTTTTACTTCATTGATCCGGACTTTGGACTCATGTTTCTTCCTGTCCCCCAGCTGGTCTCCGTTCCGCCTTCAGTTTTACATGAACAGACCCAATTGGCTTACCTCCCGGCCAAAGGCATCACCCCAAGTGCGGGACAAGACCTTCCTTGGCATCAGCGACTGGGAGAAGGCGCAGCAGCTATCCGACCATGTTCGGGTGGAAGACCTGCAGCAAGTCCATACTGCCCGGTGATCAAAAAACTGGGTGTAGGTTTAATCGCTGGAGCACCATGCAGGCAGTAGGCCGCAGACCTCGTTTTCCAGGACGAGAGCGGACCTGAAGTTTGCTCATGAGGGCATCGTTTATACCGCCATCCCTTCTGTAAAAGCAGAGAACATCGCCACGTTCCTGGGAAAAAAGCTGCGTGGGAACTACCAGGGGGAAATGGGAACCCGGTTCAACAAGCCTATTCTCGGTACGAGAATCAGCCACCAGGTGAGTGCAGTCAGCATCAAAATGTCGATGTCTCGCAGTTCAAGCCTGCTCGGGAAATCCAGAGCGGGAAGGAACCGTCACCCAGAAAGCCGCGCCGGTGAAGAAGAAGATTTACAGCCGGTATCCGCTCGGCCGACTGCTGAAAGCTGCCAATCGCCGCTATCTGGAGTTTGTATCTTCTGTGGAGGACCCCAGTGACGGTGCGAAAAAACTGGAGGAACTCTCGGAAAGCAAGAAGGACGGTCAAGCGTCTGTGGGTTCATGGGCTCATCAAGAAGGTATCGGGCACCCGGAAATATTACCTGACGAAACTGGGCAAAGCGGTTATCACCCTGGGGCTCAAAACGGAAGAGCTCTTTATCGTTCCCCAGTTAGCTCCGGTAGAAGCAGCCACAAGCTGATTGGGCCTCGCTGTTTTTCATGGGGTTCTTGGTTTCTTTCCAGTTTGCGCAGATGTTCGGAGTTAAGGGGTTAATACTACTTCCGCAGCACACTCCCTCGCCATGAGTGCCCCTTGCTGGATGCTATCCGTAGTGGGATTGGGCCTTACGCCAGAAAAATGTTCGACGGCTATTCCTTTTTCTCTCAATTGAGCTTTAACCGCCTCATACACAAGATGCAGGACACTGGTTTCGGGACCGGTTACCAACAGGCATCGCTTCCCCCATCGTTCCACCATCCCGGTAATTTCCTTGATCTTTCCCCAACCAAAGTGAATTTTCGTCGGTTGATAATAGGAAAACCCCTACATTGTTTCCCTCCAGTCGTTTTCGCTCTTCAGTTGTTCCATCTTTGAACGTCGGGTCATACGCTTTCCTGCTTATGCCTTAACTGCACCAAAACTCAAACCCCTCACCATGTAACGCTGGAATATCAAGGCCAGAATGAGTGGTGGCACAGCAGCTATAGAGGCCGAAGCAGTGATATATCCCCACAGGATCATTTCCTCGGTAATAAAGCCAGAGATACCAACCGGTAGAGTCTGGGTAAGCGGTGATCGGGTAAAAATCATGGCTAGTAAAAACTCATTCCAGGCAAAGATGAAACAGATCACACCGGTCGCGACCAATCCAGGTGCAGCCAGTGGAAGAACAATCCGGCCCAGGATGCCCCAGTGTGAACACCCATCGATCAGGGCGCTCTCTTCGATCGATTCAGGTATTTCATCGATAAAGGATTTCATCATCCAGACAACGAAAGGAATATTCAGAATGAGATACAGAATGGGAAGAATAATCTTGGTATCAACCAACCTCAAGGACGCAGCGATGATAAACAGTGGAATTGTCGCCACGATCGGGGGCAGCATTCGAATACTGAGAAACCAGAACAGCAATTTCTGACCGCCCACCTTATAGCGGGATATACCATACGCAGCCATGGTTCCCACCACCAAGGAAAGTACAACGTTTAACAGGGCCGTGATGAATGAATTCAAACCGAGCCTGGGTAAATCGGTGTTGAAAAAAACGTGGAAATAGTTCGCGATGGTCGGGGAAAATACCCACTTCGGCGGCATGGAAAATATGTCCACCTGGATCTTAAGAGAGGTGGCAAACAGCCAATAGATGGGAAATACGAAAAAAGACAGCGCTACAATGATTATAATTGTCCGAAGCACTTCAGATATGCGTACTTTTTTCCTCACAACAGCTTCAGCCTCCCTCCTATAACGTCCCCTGTGTTTTTGACATTAATCGGATGAAAAACCTGGTCATGACCGTCGCCAGTATGACCATGATCACTGACAAGGCAGCCGCCAGACCCATATTGTTCTCAAAAAACGCCCTACGCCAGATATTATGGGAGAGCAGGTTGGTTGATGCGCCAGGGCCACCCCGGGTAACCATATAAATAATGTCGAAGGTTTTGAACGCATCCAGGGACCTGAACATCAACACAATAGCCATGACCGGGGTAAGCAGTGGAAACATGATAAATCGAAAACTCTGCCAGACCGAAGCCCCATCGACCTTGGCCGCTTCAAAGGATTCGCTCGGTAAGCTTTCAATACCGGCCAGGAATATCAGCATGGCAAAGGGAGTCCACTGCCAGATATCGACAATCATAATGCTGGCCATGGCCGAAGCAGGCTGGCCCAGCCAGGCTATTTTTTCCAGGCCTATGGCAGAAATGAGATAGTTTATGACCCCCAGGTCATGACTGAACATAAACCTCCAGATCAGACCTACCACCACCGGTGCGATGACGGCTGGCATCAGGAAAACCACCCTCAACCACCGTATTCGGCTGTTGGATATCAATAGGGCTAACCCTAAACCCAGCAGAAATTGCACAACCACAACCAAAAACACAAAAAGTAAGGTAGCCCTGATCGAACCGTAAAGATCCGGATTCTGGAAAATATTCAGGTACTGTCGTAAGCCAATGAACTGACGGGGAAGGGTGGGAATGATGGACCAGCGGAAAAAGCTAACAAAAAACATATAGATCGTCGGATAAATGGTCGTGAGCAGTAATATCAGAATGGCTGGAGCCACCAGGATGTAACCGATTTTCCGTTTACGAAACCCTAAACTATGAGTCTTTTTCCCCTTTCCCTGCCCGGCGGTGAGTTGCTTGATCATTCATAAACCCCCTCTTTCCTGATACGTTACCCTTACCCGGGTGGACACACCCGGGTAAGGGTTCTTGACTTATTCT
>DATIKP010000125.1 GCA_035477455.1 Atribacteraceae bacterium | reverse complement strand
ATCCCCGATTGCTCAAAAGGGCTTTCCTGTGGTATGATGACAGTCGGCTTGACTTTTTCCGTAGCCTTCATTAGAATCGGACGTGTTTTGTATACCGTGGAGGAATGACACAATGCAGACAAAAACCTAT
The DNA here is from genome assembly GCA_035477455.1 of Atribacteraceae bacterium. Classification (NCBI taxonomy): domain Bacteria; kingdom Pseudomonadati; phylum Atribacterota; class Atribacteria; order Atribacterales; family Atribacteraceae; species Atribacteraceae bacterium. The sequence goes on along the minus strand of DATIKP010000125.1, from coordinate 27,568 downwards.
CTCCCAACGATAAAGGACATAGAGCACAAGTGGTTTGTCGTCGACGCTCAGAATTGTGTCCTCGGAAGGCTCGCCTCCCGAATTGCCGTGATTTTGATGGGAAAGAACAAAAGAGTGTACACGCCTTTCCTGGACACCGGTGATTTCGTGATCGTGGTCAATGCCGAAAAAATACAGACGACTGGAAAGAAACTGGACCAAAAACTTTACCGCCGTCACAGCGGTTATCCGAAGGGGTTCCGGTCCGAAACGCTTGGTCACCTGATCAAGCGACGGCCCGAGGAGGTCATTCGCCGCGCGGTGTGGGGTATGATACCCCATAACCGTATGGGTAGGAAGTTAATCAGGAAGCTCAAGGTCTACAGTGGACCTGCTCATCCGCATGAAGCGCAAACCCCGATTCCTCTGGAAATAAGGAGTGAATGATGTGAACATTACGGTCAGCTATTACGCCACCGGACGACGGAAAACCTCGATTGCCAGGGTCAGGTTGATGCTGGGCAACGGGAAGGTCATAGTCAACGGGAAATCGGTTGAACAGTACTTTACCCGGCCATCCTGGCAGATCCAAGCCCTGAAGCCGCTGGTCACCACGGGAACCGAAACTCGCTTCGATGTCGAAGCTACAGCCGAAGGCGGTGGCTTGACCGGTCAAGCCGGAGCGGTTGCGCTGGGGATTGCCAGAGCCTTGGTCGAAGTTGACGAAAGAACGAAACCGGCGTTGAAAAAAGCCGGACTGCTTACTCGGGATTCCCGCATGAAGGAGAGGAAAAAATACGGTTTACGCGGTGCCCGAGCTCGTTTCCAATTCTCCAAGAGATGATCTTGGCGTGTTTCCGGCCCCCGGTTACGGGGGCTTTTTTGTTTCCGGACTTTTTGGAGGAGAAAGCTCAAAACAAACTTGGAGAAGGTTCAGCTAAGGTAATGACAAAATTAGCTTCAACTTGTACCCAACCTTTATTAAACCTCTTTGTTTTTTTAAGGAGGATCCGGTTTGTCGTATCCCCGGCTTGAAATCATGGTTTCGCCTTTACTCAGGAATATGGTTAGGCTTCTTGAAAAGGGCCGGGAGAGGAGCACGGAGACCGTTGCCGTGACCAAGGGCTTCTGTGCCGACCGGAAGATAGTCGAGCTGCTTTGGGAAGCGGGATATGCGAAGTTTGCCGACGCTAACCTGGATAATCTCTTGCGGCTGCGCCGAATTTTTGGAAACCGGGTGGAGCTGCAGTTGATCCGGATGCCCATGTGTTCTGAGTTGGCCCGCCTGGTGGAGGCGGATGTCGTTCCCCATGTTTCGCATAAAGAAATTCTCGAACACCTCTCCGTGCTTTCCCATAGACGGAAAAAGGTGACCCCCGTAATTCTATCCGTGGAAGCGGGTGACGGTCGGGAAGGTTTTCTGCCGGAAGAAATTCTGGAAGAGAGGACTTTCCTGAAAACTCTGGAAGGGATACGCGTCAATGGACTGAGTACGACACTTGCCTGTTTGAGTGGTGTGCTTCCACAACCTCCGGTGATCGAACGTCTCCGGAAATTGAGAGATGAACTGTCTGATGCCGCCGGTCCGCCTGAGTTCAAGATTTCGGTGGGAGGAACGACTTTCCTCTCATTGTGGGAGGGAGCCGCAGCACCGGAGGCTGTCGATGAAATCCGCTGTGGAGAAGCCTGGCTATTTGGAACGGACATCAGCCGCAAGAAATCATTCGCCTGGCTGGAACAGGACACTTTTTTTCTGTCAGCCGAAATCGTCGAGGTCAAAAGCAAAAATCCGGCGGAAACCGCGGTCAGGGGATATGACGCTTTTGGAAGAACTGCGGGGGAACGTCGTTTCCGGACCAGCGGGAAGCGGGCCCTGGCTGCCTGCGGACTTCAGGATGTGGATGAGACACAGTTATATTTGCTTGATGATCATGTTAAAATAGTCGGAGCCACCAGTAATTATTTGGTGCTTGAGGTCAGCAGGAACGCTTCCCCGGTTACCCCGGGTTGTATAATTCGCTTCAGAGCCGGATATGGGACGGTGCTCCGGGCCTTCCTGTCTCCTTATGTCGACAAAGTATATCTTTAACCCGAGAGGGTGGTCGAATATGAACGGGGCGTTTCGTAGTAAAGATTTTCTCGATCTGGCGGATTTCTCCGCGGAGGAAATCCTTTATTTTTTAGATACGGCGGTGTCTCTGAAAAGACGCTATTTCCTCGGAGAAACGCTGGACATCCATCAGGGCAAGACCCTGGCCCTCCTTTTTGAAAAACCTTCCCTTCGGACGAGGGTGTCCTTTGAAATGGCCATGAAGCAACTGGGTGGGACTTGCTTGTATCTCGGACCCCAGGAAGTCGGACTGGGCAAACGGGAAGCGATCAAAGACGTTGCCAGGGTGTTGAGTCGAATGGTCGATGGAATCATGGTCCGGACCTTCGCTCACCAGAATGTGCTGGAAATGGCTGAATATTCCGACGTGCCGGTGTTCAACGGATTGTCCGATCTTCATCATCCCTGCCAAATCTTGGGCGATCTCTTGACTGTGCTGGAAAAAAAAGGAAAACTGCTGGATCTACCCATCTGTTTTATCGGTGATGGCAACAACGTCTGTAATTCATGGATCATAGTCGCCGCTGTTTGCGGATTGCAATTGACCGTTTGTACGCCTGATGGATACCTGCCCAACCAGAAGATTCGACAACAGGCCGAGGAGAGCATCCGGAAATCAGGTGGGATGCTTCGGTACGAGCATGACCCGCGGGAGGCTATCCGGGGGGCCCAAGTCGTCTATACCGATGTGTGGGCGAGCATGGGTAGGGAAGAAGAACTCGCCCGCCGGTTGGAAATTTTCCCCCCCTATCAGGTTAACGAAGCGCTGGTGGATTTGGCCGCCCCGGACGCGATAGTTATGCATTGCATGCCAGCCCACCGGGGTCAGGAAATCACCGATCCGGTCATCGACGGATCGCAATCGGTCTGCATTGATCAGGCGGAAAACCGTCTCCATGCTCAAAAAGCACTGTTAAACCTTTTCATTCCTTAGTTGACGGATTCCCTTAGGTGACCGTGATCAGCCATCTACGTTTCTTGGTTTTCTTTATCATTATCTTTTACTTTTCTTATCGGGTTTTTTCTTTGACTAAAGACAGTGCCCTGTTCGGACCGCTTCGTTTCCTGATCGTGTTGTTTATTTCAGCCGGGCTGTCGAACCTTGCCGGTTTTCACGAACTCAGCTTGTTCTGGAAATTTCTGGTTTTTTCTTACGCCGCCGCGGTGGCGGTCATTTTCCAGCCGGAATTGCGAAGGATTTACTTCAACCGGACCTATCATAGCAGTCCAGGTGTGGGAGGACATTATATCGGGAATGAAGAAATCCGGGGAAAGTTCATCGACGATGTGGTTCTGGCCTGTCAGACGCTGTCCCGAAAAAAAATCGGGGCCCTGATCGTACTGGAACGCAAAAACAACTTGTGGGATTTTATTCAGACCGGCATTCTGATTGATGCCCTGTTTTCACCGGAGTTGGCCTATTCGGTTTTCTTGCTTGAGTCTCCACTGCATGACGGAGCGGTTATTGTCAGGGAAAATCGGATTGTGGCTGCCGGTTGCATTCTTCCGCTGGCCGAACGTGTGGAAATGAAGAAGCTGGTCGGAACCAGGCACCGGGCGGCCGTCGGGATCACTGAACAAGCCGACGGGTTGTCCATTGTCGTCTCGGAAGAGACCGGAAAAGTATCTCTTGCCGTCCAGGGGCGCATAGCCTGGGATATCGAGGCGGGAGCCCTGAAGAAGATGATCAGGATTCTGTATAGGGAGGTTGATCGGTGAGCTTCCTGAGAGATTGGCCGGTTGCCTTGCGAAAACGCCTGACCGCGGTGATGCGGGATCGGCAGGTCGGGCTTTACGCCCTTCTTTTAACGGGGAGTCTGCTGTTGTTCCTGTTAAGTGAATGGCACCGGTGAAATCTGTAAACGCCTGAGGCCACGCATTGCTGGAAAGGACATTTCCCCTAAAGGATAATATCAATTTCGGCCACCTGACCAGCGTCACGGAAAAATCCGAACACCAATGGGAGCATGACGGGAAGGGAGGAATTAAAATTGAAAAAGCATGAAGGACGCAGCATCCGGAACATCGGGTTTTTTTCCCATGCCGGCGCCGGTAAAACCACCTTGTCTGAGTCGATGCTTTTCAATGCGGGAGTGACCACCAGGCGGGGAAAAGTGGAGGAGGGTAATACGGTTTCCGATTGGGAACCGGAAGAGATCAAGCGGAGGCTGTCTATCGATCTATCCGTAATCCCCTTTGAGTGGAAGGATCGGAAGGTTAACCTCATCGATACCCCCGGTTATGCGGATTTCATCGGAAATGTTATGGGTGCTCTGCGGGCGATCGATGGCGGAGCTCTCTTGGTTTGTGCTGTATCCGGTGTTGAGGTCGGGACGGAGCGATCCTGGAAAAGTCTGCAGGAAAAAAACCTCCCCGTGGTCATTTTCATCAACAAGATCGATCGGGAGGGGGCAAATTACGAAAAGGTACTGAAATCCCTCCAGGAGAAACTTTCCGAGCGGATTACCCCCTTGTTTCTCCCCATCGGCAAGGAATCGGATTTTAGGGGGATCATTAACCTCCTGACTCAGAAGGCCTACTATTTCGAGAAAGAAGGGAAAGGGGTCCGGGAGGAAGCTGTTCCGGATGAGATGAAAGAAGCGGTAGCTGAATTTCGGGAAGCGATGCTGGAAAATATCGCCGAAACCAGCGATGAACTCCTGAATATGTATCTTGAAGGAAAAACGATCGAACCGACTCTGCTGGAGAAAAGCCTGAAAGAGGCCATCAGGCAGAGAAAAGTTTTTCCGGTCCTCTGTGGTTCGGGACTACTGAATTTCGGTGTGACTCTCTTCATGGATTTCATGGCCGATTACCTGCCCTCGCCGGAAGATATGCCCCCCGTTTCCGGAATCAATCCGAAAACGAACGTACCTGCTGAGCGGGTCCCAGCCCGGGAAGCTCCTTTCTCGGCTCAGGTTTTTAAGATCATTAGCGATCCGTATGTCGGGAAACTGGCGATCATCCGAGTGTATTCGGGGCTCCTGTCTGCCGATGCCCGCCTATACAATGCGACCCGGGATTCCGAAGAGAAGATCGGGCAGTTGATCTCCCTCCGGGGGAAAAACCAGGAAATCATCAGCGAGGTCGGAGCCGGAGATATCGCGGCCTTAGCCAAGATCAGCGGAATCTACACCGGGGACAGTCTCTCGGACAAGAACGATCCGATCGTCTTCCCCGTTATCGAATTTCCGGAACCGAATTACCTGGCTGCTGTGAAGCCACTCAGCCGGGGGGATGAAGACAAAATCAGCCAGGCTCTGGGAAGACTCCTCGAAGAAGACTTTACGATCAAGATGGAAAGAAATACCGATACAAAAGAAGAAATCGTAGCCGGGTTGGGAGATATCCATCTTGACGTGCTGGCGGAAAAAATGAAACGAAAATTCGGTGTTGATGTTTCATTGACCGTTCCCCGGGTTTCCTACAAGGAAACCATTAAAGGATCGACCAAGACTGAAGGAAAATACAAGCGGCAATCCGGTGGACGAGGTCAGTATGGTCACTGCTGGATCGAACTTGAGCCGATAGCCAGAAGCGAAGGCTTTGAGTTTGTCGATAAAATCGTCGGTGGGAGCATTCCTCGCAACTACATTCCGTCGGTGGAAAAGGGCATTCTGGAGGCCATGCAGGAAGGTATTCTGGCTGGATACCCGGTTACTGACGTCCGGGTGACCGTCTTCGACGGCTCATTCCACCCGGTGGACTCTTCGGACATGGCCTTTAAAATCGCTGGTTCGATGGCCTTCAAGAAGGCGAGTCAGGATGCGAATCCGGTGCTGCTTGAGCCGATCGTGAATTGTGAGGTTCGGGTTCCGGAAGATTTTATGGGTGATGTCATTGGAGACCTCAACAGCCGGCGGGGCAAAATCCTGGGAATGGACCCGGAGGACGGTGTCCAGATCATTCGCGCCCAGGTTCCGATGGCCGAAGTGTTTCGTTATTCGGTCGATCTCCGGTCGATCACGCAGGGTCGGGCGTCCTTTATTATGCGCTTTTCCCATTATGAAGAAATCCCGGCGCAAATCGCTGAAGGGATCATAACGAAGGCGCAGCGGGAAAAAGCCCAGGAATGATGGAAGATTCAGTGCTTTACATCGGGATTGACCTGGTGGAAAAAGATCGAATCGAGAGAGTGCTCACCCACTTTGAAGATCGTTTTCTGGAGCGGCTCTTTACCTTCGAAGAAATTGATTATTACCGGAAAGGGACCAGGCGGCGATTCTGTGAGGGTGTTGCCGCCATATTTGCCGCCAAGGAAGCGGTGAAGAAAATCCTGCTCCAGACTGGGATCAAGCCTCTTTGGAAATCGATAGAGATCAGGCATGATTCTGATGGACATCCATGGGTCAGCGTACCTTTGGAGGTACGAAAAGTACTCTCGGACATACAGTTGTCCCTCTCTCATACCGGAAACTTGGTCGTCGCAATGGCGGTCGGAGTGCTGGTGAAGGGGCGGAAACAGGCTTGAGGAAGATTGCGGGAAGAACCCGAAAACGAGGAAATTGAGGCAAGGAGTGCACATTGAACGATTTTGAGGAAGGCTACCCCAGGAGGACCGGGCTTCCCGGGAAAGGAATTCCCCTGGTCGGTTCGGAAGAGATGCGGGACCTGGAACGTGAGTTGTGCCGACGTTTCAATATCGATACCCTGGTCCTCATGGAAAACGCCGGCCGAAACGTGGCCCGTTATATATCTCGACTCATTGCCAAAACGGGTACGATCAGAAATGTCGTGGTGCTGTGTGGAAGTGGAAACAACGGCGGTGATGGGCTCGTAGCCGCCCGCCATCTCCGGGTCGATTGCCCGTGCCTTCCCCTGAGTGTATTCCTGGCTGGTGATCCGAACCACTTGAAACGGGACAGTCGGACCAATTATCTGATTGCCGAATCTCTGGGGATCGATATGCGGATTCTCCGTTCGGTTGATGAAGTGGCCATATACTCAGATACCTTGGTGGTGGATGCTTTGTTTGGAACGGGAGTCGTCCGCCCAGTCACAGGACTGTACCGGGAGCTGATTGAAAAAACCAACCAGGCGAATGGCCGGGTGCTTGCCCTTGACGTGCCTTCCGGCATTGACGCTTCAACCGGCCAGGTGATGGGATGTGCGATCCGGGCCCATGACACGGTGACTTTGGGGATGGTCAAGCGCGGGCTCGTGATCTGGCCCGGCCTTGCATACGCCGGACGGATCCGGCGGGTTTCCCTCGGAATTCCTTTTGAACCACAGTTTACTTCATACTGGCCCGTGGTGGAGTTGATCACGGCGGAGATGGTCGCTTCTTTTCTCCCCGTCAGGCCAGCGGGTTTGCACAAGATAGCGGCTGGAGTAGTCGGGGTATGTGCTGGTTCAGAAGGCATGCTGGGAGCGGGAATCCTGGCCTCCCAGGGAGCGGTTTATACCGGTTGTGGCATGGTGGTCTGGGCGTTGCCGTCCCGGTTTGCCTCTCAGATCAAACCCCTTTTCCCTGAACTTGTTTCATTCTGGCCTGAACCGGGAAGAGGAGAGGAGTCCTTTTATTATCGTCCGAGCCAGGCTGGCTTCATTGCCGATTTTCTGTACCGGAGAAAGTGTTCCGCTCTCGTGGTCGGCCCAGGTCTAGGAACCCATGCCGCGACTGCCCTGTTTTTGAACAAATTGGTGAACACCGCCCCCTGCTCTGGAGTGCTTGATGCCGACGCGCTGACTTTGATCGCTCAGGATCGGGAGGAGTGGCGGGGGCGACTGAACGGATGGGTGCTCACGCCACATATCGGTGAGATGGCCAGTCTGGCCAGGTGCTCGACCGCCGATGTGGAAGCAAATAGACTGTCGGTGGTTCAGGAAGCAGCGGCATATTATGACGCCACTATGGTTCTCAAGGGTCCGGGTACCCTGGTCGCTTCACCGGAGGGCGGGGTGGCGGTCAACCCCACCGGCAATCCCGGTCTCGCTTCGGCTGGGAGCGGGGATGTATTGGCCGGTGTGGTGGCTTCGCTCATGGCCCAGGGCTTGGCCCCTAACGAGAGCGCCCGGGCCGGTGTTTTTCTTCATGGATTAGCCGGGGATCTCATGGCCCGGAAAGGATATTCCTTTTTTTCAGCCGGGGAAGTGGCCGGATATCTCCGGGAAGCGGTCAGGGAGACCCAAAATGGCGAATGGACCTTATCAGTTGTGGATGGAGATTGACAGTGCCGCTCTCCGGGAGAATTGTCAAAGACTCACCTCTATGGGGAAAGAAGGCGGAAGGCACTGTGAAATACTGGCTGTCGTAAAAGCCGATGCCTATGGTCTCGGACCGGCTGCGGTGGAACTGATGTATGATTGGGGGATCCGCCGGTTTGGTGTCGCTTCGTCTCGGGAGGGGATCGCCCTCCGGGAACGGGGAATCGGGGGAGAAATTGTCCTTTTAGGGGGGTTCTTCCCGGAAGAAGTCCAATCGCTGTTGACCCATCGCCTGACTCCGGTGATTTCCACCCTTGACGACTTCATTAACCTCTCCTGCTATACCGCCAGAGCCGGTCGAATCATCGACTACCATCTGGAAATCGATACCGGTATGGGTCGAATGGGCCTCCTGTATTCCGACTTCGACGAACGATGGCGTCAGGAGATGGCAAAACATCCTTTGCTTCGTCTCCAGGGTGTAATGACTCATTTTTCCTGTGCGGAATCTGATCCAGCCTATACTCGCACGCAATTCCTCCGTTTTGGGCAATTCCTGGAACGTTCCGGATTGGATGGTCCGACCGTACCGAACATACTCAGGCATTGTTCGAACAGCGCCGGTTTTCTGTTCTTTCCGGAGTTGCGGTTGGATATGGTCCGGGTCGGTATCGCGTTATATGGTGTTTCACCGACCGGAGACCCGGATCTGATCAAAAAAGCCGGTCTGAAACCGGTGATGTCGCTCAAGGCCCGAATTAGACATGTGAAGGACCTGCCGGCTGGGTTTTGTGTGGGGTATGGCGCGACGGCGACGACTTCGTGTCCCAGCCGGATTGCCGTATTGCCGGTCGGGTATGCTCAGGGACTTCCCAGAAACCTGTCAAACCGGATGGCCGTGCTTGTTCGGGGGAGAAGAGCCCGGTCCATCGGCGTTCTCTCCATGGACCAGATGATGGTCGACGTGACTGAAATACCCGGAGTAACCCCGGGTGATACGGCAATTGTGATTGGCCGGGACCCCGGCGGTGAAGAAATAACCGTCGAAGAGGTGGCCCGGCAAGCCCAAACCATACCTCATGAAATACTATGCAGTCTGGTACGGGTTAAAAACCGGATTGTCACATGAATCAACTGTACTACAGGAAAAGTCGTAACGAAAACGAAACCCTGCAATGGGGAGAAGAGTTTTGCAATTATTTCCTCCGTCCCGAGACCGTGGTGCTCCTGAGTGGGGAATTGGGAGCGGGGAAGACCTGTTTTATCAAAGGAATTGCCAGAGCTCTGGGAATCGACCCGTACCAGATCACCAGTCCCACGTTTGCCTTGGTTCATGAGTATGCCGGGACCCGAGGTGTTCTTTGTCACATGGATTTTTACCGGTTGGAACACCTCTGGGAGGTTGAGGAACTGAGTATTGACGAGGTGATCGATCAGAAAGCGATCCTGGCCGTGGAATGGGGGGCGAAGTTCCGGCAGGCCTTCCCAACTCCCCATTATGAGGTCAACATCCGCTGGACATCCGCTTCTGTTCGGGAGATCGCTATCATGGCCTGCACTGAATACCGGGAGGAAGGATGAATGTTTCTGGCCTTTGATACAAGCACTCCCTGGTTGACCATGGCGCTGGGCGACGGCGAAACCATCCGTTTTCATCTTACGGTATTGACCTGTCGGGATCATTCCCGGAAACTGATGGCTGTTCTCGCTCACATGAAACGGGAGGGCTTTTTCGAAGAAGCTGTTTTACAAGGTATCGTGGTCGGCCGCGGTCCGGGATCTTTCACCGGGGTCAAGATTGCGATGATGGTCGCCGGGAGTCTTTCCTATGCTTTGCACCGCCCGGTCTTCGGATATTCCTCCCTGGAAGGGTTGGCCTCCCTGGTTCCAGAAGAGATGCTTCTGGCCATACAGTGCGATCGGATCGTCCCGATTATCCTACATAAGCGTAACGAACTGTTCTGGAGCGAATTCGAACCGGCTTATCGGAGAAAAAGCCTCGACAGTTTGCATATCGGATCCCCTACTGATTGCTTACAGGCAATTCGGGGAAAACGTGCCTTGGTTGTCTGTCCTTGGCCTGAATATACGAAGATTTTCGAAAAGGATGGAATTCAGGTGTATCCTCCGCCGTTTTCAATACCCGATGCCCGATGTCTCCTCGCCCTTCATCATTTGAGAAAAGATCTATCGTCTGAGATGGAGAAGGCGGCCGGCATGGTGCCCATCTATGGTTCGCAGGTCTTCACCGGGTGACCCTTCGTTACTCGAAGAGGGTGAATTTCGCATTGTCGAAATGAAACCCCATCATTTACCCTATGTCGTCGCAATTGAGCGGAAGGCTTTCGTTCAGCCGTGGTCGTATTCGCTCTTTCTGACGGAACTGAGCAACCGGGTCGCTTCCTACTTCATCGGGTTATGGGACGACCGGGTCGCCGGATACGTCGGGCTCTGGGTGGTGTGGGAGACCGCCCATGTGACGACATTCGCCATTCATCCCCGGTTCCGACAGCGGGGTTTGGGTAAAAAACTACTCCGGTTCGCTCTGGACTATTCCCGGCTGAGGAACTGCCGGGAGGTCCTCCTGGAAGTGCGGCTAAGCAATACGACAGCCCAGGAATTATACCGGCAGTTTGGATTTAAACTGGAACGAGTGAGGAAACGATATTACAGTGATGGTGAGGATGCGCTGGTGATGAAAAAAAATTTATCCATTGAAAGTGAATAGCCTTGCTGGTATTGGGGATTGAGACCAGTTGTGACGATACTGCCGTTGCCGTTGTTCGGAACGGAAATGAGGTGTTGTCCAATCTGGTTTCCAGTCAAATTGACCTTCACCGGCGTTTTGGGGGAATCGTTCCGGAAATCGCTTCCCGGAAGCACCTTGAACTGCTCGTTCCCCTTCTCGACGCTTCTCTTCGGGAGGCGGGGAAGTCCTTGGTCGAAATCCAGGGGATAGCGGTTACGCAGGGGCCTGGTCTCTCCGGGTCGCTGCTCATGGGTTTGTGTCTGGCGAAAGTGCTGGCCCTCACCCACCAGATCCCGCTTATTGCCGTGAATCATCTGGAGGGACATCTCTTTGCGACCCGGATCGATCACCCGCAGCTGGAGCCCCCTTTTTTGTATCTTCTGGTTTCAGGTGGCCATACGTCGCTTTATGGTGTTAGGGAATGGGGATCGTATCGTCTATTGGGGAAAACCCGGGACGACGCTGCCGGAGAAGCCTTTGATAAAGTCGCCAAATATTTGGAATTGGGCTATCCGGGAGGGCCGCTCATTGACCGGTTGAGTCGGGAGGGAGAGCCGGGGCGCTTCCGTTTTCGGGGCGGCTTGGAATCTTGCGACAGCGGGGATTTCAGCTTCAGCGGCTTGAAAACGGCTGTGGTCCGCAGGTATGCATCACTTCCGGAGAACCGGCGAAAAGAGCGGAAGGTGATTTACGACTTGGTGGCTTCTTTCCAGGAAACCGTCATCCGGACCCTGGTGAACAAAACCTTGCGGGCGGCCCGGCAAAGTGGTTTTGAAACGATCGTTCTGGGAGGAGGAGTGGCGGCTAATTCCCGGCTTCGGGAGGTTTTCCCGGAACGCACCCGGGGAATGGGGATTACCATAGCTTTTCCCTCGCTATCCCTGTGTACCGACAACGCTGCCATGATCGCGTCCTGTGGGACATTTCATCTTCTGCGGGGCGAGACGAGCGACGTTTTTGTGGAACCTGAACCCCGCCTCGCCTTGGGATAGCGGATAGGCGGCTTCTTCCTATTGCCGGCGGAATATTGTCCCTGCTTCTTCTTTTCCGGAAGAGGGGAAGCCCCGGCCTATTGAATTTTATGGATACTCTGGATATGATAATCAATTGAGCATTATGACCGACTGTGGATATAATCCTGATGATGCATAGATGAGGAAGGTGGTATGTATGGCAAAAGAAGTACTGTTTGGAGACGAAGCGCGGAAAAAGCTGGTGGACGGTCTTAATATTCTGGCTGATACGGTGAAGTTGACGCTTGGACCGAAAGGCCGCAACGTGCTCCTGCAAAAAAAGTACGGGTCACCGGTGATTACCAACGACGGAGTGACCATCGCCCGGGAAATCGAGGTCGCGGATCCGTTTGAGAACATAGGTGCAAAACTGGTCAGGGAAGTTGCCTCGAAAACCAATGATATCGCCGGAGACGGGACGACTACGGCGGTGGTTCTCGCCCAACAGATGGTTAAAGAGGGTCTACGGGCTTTGCTGGCGGGCGGGAATCCGATTTTTTTGAGAAGTGGAATGGAGAAGGCCGAAAAGAGTGTGATTGATGAAATCCGAAAGCGGAGCCAGCCAGTGGAAGGTCAGAAATCCATAATCCAGGTCGCCGCGGTGGCGGCCAATGACCTGGAAATCGGAGAGATGATCGCCAGGGCAATGGAAAAGGTCGGGAAAGACGGCGTGATTACCGTCGAAGAATCCCGCTCCACTGTCACCGATCTGGAAGTTGTAGAAGGCATGCAATTCGACCGAGGCTACCTTTCTCCCTACCTGGTCACCAATCGGGAAAAAATGGAGGCCGTCCTGGAAGAACCCTACATCCTTATCACCGACTCAAAGCTGACCAGTCTGCAGTCTTTGCTTCCCCTGCTCCAGCAGGTGGCTCAGACCAGAAAACCTCTCTTTATCATTGCCGAAGAGGTGGGGGGAGAAGCTTTGGCTGTACTGGTGGTCAACAGTCTGCGGGGAGTTATTACCGTTTCCGCCGTCAAGGCTCCAGCGTTTGGGGACCGGAGAAAGGAAACTTTGCGGGATATCGCCGTTCTTACCGGAGGCCAGGTGATCTCTGAAGAAATGGGCATGAAGTTGGAAAAAGTCTCCCTGGATCTGCTGGGCCGGGCCGGAAAAATCAAGGTGAACAAGGAAGAGACGATCATCATTGAGGGGCGCGGTGACGTTATGGAAATCAGGGCCCAGGAAAAGCAGATTCGGACTCAGATTGAAAAAACTACGTCTGACTATGACCGGGAAAAGCTTCAGGAACGTTTGGCCAAGCTCATCGGGGGTGTGGCGGTCATCCGGGTAGGAGCTTCGAGCGAAATGGAACTCAAAGAGAAGAAACACCGGGTTGAAGATGCCTTGTCCGCAACCCGGGCGGCGGTGGCCGAGGGAATCGTGCCCGGTGGGGGGGCACTGTTGCTCCATATTGCCGAGAATCTTGACGTTACCGGATCAAACCCCGAAATCGATGCCGGAGTGCGAATTGTTCGAAAGGCGTTGTATGCGCCCCTGAAGCGCATTGTGGATAATGCTGGCGGCCGGGGTTCGGTTGTCGTTGAAGAACTGAAGCACGCACAACCGAATATGGGGTATGATGCCCTGCGGGGCGAGATCGTTGATATGCTGGAGGAGGGCATTGTCGACCCAGCCAAGGTCACCCGTGTCGCCCTCGAAAACGCAGTGAGTATTGCAGCGTTGATTCTGACCACTCAGGCCCTGGTGGCTGAGGTCAAAGAGAAAGACACGGAAGAAAAGAAGTAATCGGGTCTTTGTCTCAAAAAAAGAGGGTAAGGGGATCGTCTTTACCCTCTTTTTTTGATTGCCTCGTATTTTGGCGGCTAAAAAGGGGGGGCGGGAAGAGATGGGGTTTGTACATCCACCATCGTGCTTTGTTCCCGCAGGAGGGACTGTTCTGTACTATAATGCAGACAGAATAATTGAGCTGAACATCGAGGGAGAAGATACCGTGATGACTCCTCGTCTGGTCTCATCCGGAGATTGCTGGTCAATCAGAAAAGGGATATGACAGCAGGTGATCGACTCTTCCGGAAAAGCCGCGGAAGGAAAGATCGGTATCGCTTGCTGTCCTCCTGCGAAGAGGAAAGGTGAGTTTCATGGAGTGCTGGATTATAGGAAGAAACCGCCCGTCCCGGATGGTTTATGGGTTTGACGATGTGTCTTTGGTTCCCGGATTACGAACCATCGATCCGGCCGATGTCCAGATTGCGACGGCGATCGGGTCATTTCGTTTTGACGTCCCTATCCTGGGAGCGGCGATGGACGGGGTGATCGACCCGAACATGGCGGTTCGACTGGGTGAACTCGGTGCAGTGGGTGTGCTTAACCTGGAAGGGGTATTCACCCGGTACGAAGATCCCACTTCGGTGATCGAGGAACTCATTGCGCTCCCGAAGGCGGAAGTGACCCGGTTTTTGCAAAAGGTTTACCGGGAACCGGTTCGTGAAGCACTGGTCACCCGCCGCATTCGGGAAATCAAGGAACAGGGAATTCCGGCCGCCGCTTCGGTTACGCCGGCCCGGGCCGACAGTATCGGCCGACTGGCTTTGCAGGAAGGACTGGACCTCATCGTGGTTCAGTCGACGGTGACCACTGTACAATTTTTGTCTTCGTCCGCCCGGGTATTCGATCTCGCCGGCTTCTGCCGGAGTGCCGGAATCCCGGTAGTGATCGGGAATTGCGCAAGCTACGAAACGGCGCTGGACTTGATGAAGGCCGGAGCTTCCGGAGTTTTGGTAGGCATCGGACCGGGTGCGGCTTGTACTACCCGGGCGGTCTTAGGGATTGGACTCCCCCAGATCACCGCGACAGTGGATGTTGCCGCAGCCCGGGAGGATTATTTTCAGGAGACAGGTCGCCGGGTGTGCGTGATCACCGACGGCGGGATGCGGGTGGGCGGGGATGTGGCCAAGGCGGTCGCCGCCGGAGCCGATGCAGTGATGCTCGGATCGCCTCTTGCCTGTGCCCAGGAGGCTCCCGGTAAGGGACATCACTGGGGCATGGCGACGCCTGATCCCAATCTCCCGCGAGGTACTCTGGTCAAGACCGGAATCAAGGGATCGTGCGAAGAGGTCTTGTTCGGACCCAGCCGCCTGACCGATGGAACGATGAATTTCGTCGGTGCTCTGCGTGGCTCAATGGGGGCGGTCGGAGCGCGGACCCTTGCAGAAATGCAGCGGGCCGAAATCGTCATCTCTCCCAATATCTGGTCGGAAGGAAAGTATCTCCAGCAGTGCCAGGGCGTCGGGATGGGTAGATAATATGGACACAATCGTCGTTATCGACTTCGGGTCCCAGTATACCCAGCTTATAGCCCGGCGGATCCGGGATCTGCAGGTCTATTGCGAAATATGGCCTTATCATCTGGAAGGCTATTCCCTCGAGCGCTCCGATGTGAAAGGAATTATCCTGTCGGGCAGCCCGGCCAGTGTCGCCGATCCAAGCGCGCCGAGAATAGATCCTATAGTCTTTTCCCTGGGGAAGCCGGTACTCGGCGTCTGTTACGGCATGCAGTTGATGGTCAACATACTCGGGGGGAAGGTTATCCCTTCTCACACCCGTGAATATGGTAAGGCGATCCTCTCGATTCTCCAGAAAAAGGGGATTTTCGAAAACATGGGGAACGAAATGGTGTGCTGGATGAGCCATGGCGACAGCGTCAAGGAAATTCCGGACACCTTTGAATTCATCGCGCGCACCGAAACGTGTGAAAATGCCGCTATCGTCGATCAAGAGGGGAAAAAATGGGGGATTCAGTTTCACCCGGAAGTTTCGCACACCCCGCTGGGAAAAGAAATTATAGCCAACTTTGTTTTTAACGTCTGCGGTTGCCGGGCGGACTGGACTCCTGAATCGATCGTCAAACAACAAATCGAGTGGATCAGGCGCCAGGTCGGGGATAACCATGTTGTCTGCGCTCTGAGCGGTGGTGTGGATTCGGTTACCGCCGCGGTGTTGACTTACCGGGCGATTGGCGATCAATTGAGTTGTATTTTTGTAAACAACGGCCTGTTGAGGAAATATGAACCCGAACGGGTTTTGAAGAATATGGAAAAGCTTTTGGGAAAAAATCGGGTGCTCTTTGCGGATGCCCGGGAACGTTTTCTGCAGGCGCTGGCAGGCGTTGTAGACCCCGAGGAAAAAAGGAAAATCATTGGACGCGAGTTTGTAATGGTTTTTGAGGAAGAAGCTCGAACCCTGGGAAACGTTACCTTCCTATTGCAAGGCACGACCTACCCAGACGTGATCGAGAGCGTGTCGGTCTATGGACCTTCGGTCCGGATCAAGTCGCATCATAATGTCGGTGGTCTTCCCGAGCACATGCGTCTGCGGGTATTGGAACCTCTGCGGTTTTTGTTCAAGGACGAGGTCAGAAAACTGGCCGGGGAGTTGAGCATACCGGAAGAAATCATTTGGAGGCAGCCCTTTCCCGGTCCCGGACTGGCTGTTCGGATCATCGGGGAAGTGACCGAGAATCGGTTGGAGATTCTGCGGGACATGGATTTTATAATTCGGGAAGAACTGATCAAGTCCCCGATATTCAAAAAGCTCTGGCAATCGTTCGGGGTGCTGGTGCCGGTGCGCAGCGTCGGGATTATGGGTGACGAGCGAACTTACAAATATGTTGGGGTTCTCCGGGCGGTCATGAGTGAAGACGGGATGACCGCTGACTGGGCCAGGTTATCCTACGATACTCTGGACGTCATCTCCAGACGGGTGGTCAACGAGGTTGCCGGGATCGGCAGGATGGTGTATGACATTACCGCAAAGCCGCCGGCAACCATTGAGTGGGAATAGAGAACGAGGTGGCCGGAAATGGCGATATGGGTGGTTGTTGGAACGCACTGGGGAGACGAAGGAAAAGGGAAAGTCGTCGACTATCTGGGTGCTTCTTCCGATGTTTTTGTCAGGGCGCAGGGGGGGAGCAACGCAGGCCATACCGTGGTCGTCGGAGGAGAGAAATACATATTTCACCTGATTCCCTCCGGGATTCTCCATACCGGAACCATCAATATCCTCGGTGATGGGATGGTGATCGATCCCCGCTCTTTTCATGAAGAAACGGAAATGATCCGTCTCAAGGGTCGTGGAGGGTTCCTCCGGGATCTTTATGTCAGCGGGCGAGCCCATTTGGTGATGCCTTACCATCGTGTTTTGGACCGACTTCAGGAAGAATTCCGGGGTAGTGCTTGTATAGGTACTACCGGTCGAGGAATCGGCCCGGCATACGAAGACAAGGTCTCTCGGTGGGGAATTCGGGTGGCCGACTTAATGAATGAGGCGGTTTTTCCGGAGAAACTGCGTCTGGTGCTCGATTATAAAAATCGCCTTTTAACCTCGCTTTTCGGACAGGATCCGTTTTCTTTTAAGGCGATATTGGACGAATGCCTACAGTATAGAGAGGTCCTGGCTCCTTTTGTCCGTGAGACCTCGGCCATGATTTGCGACCTGGTGAAGCGAGGGAAAAAAGTGTTGGTGGAGGGAGCTCAGGGAACGATGCTCGATCTCGATCATGGGACATATCCCTTTGTGACCTCATCGCATCCGGTATCCAGCGGAGCTTTGCTGGGAGCGGGACTGGGACCAGTCGGTGTGAGTGAAGTCATCGGGATCTGCAAGGCCTACACGACCCGGGTTGGGGCGGGACCTTTCCCCACCGAACTCGGTGGAGAACCCGGTACGCTCCTCCGGGAACGAGGGGGCGAGTACGGGGCGACGACGGGACGTCCCCGCCGCTGCGGCTGGCTGGATGGCGTGGTCCTCAATTACGCGATCCGGGTAAACGGGATTTCCTCCCTGGTGATCACCAAACTCGATGTGCTGGGTGGACTCCGGACGGTGAAGGTGTGCACCGCTTACCGGATCGGACAGGAACTGTTGAACATCTTTCCTTCGGATGTCTCTTTGTTATCGGCTTACGAGCCAGTATACACGGAGTTCTCCGGCTGGGAAGAAGATCTCTCCAGCGTTCGCCGCTTTTCCGACTTACCGGTGAACGCCCGCCGTTATGTCGAGTTTATCGAAGAGTACAGCGGAATTCCGGTGGGCATTGTCTCGGTCGGACCGGAACGTGAAGCGACAATAATCCGCCGGCAACCGGCCTGGTAGATAGGAAGATGAAAAAGATTTGAAGAACGTTGTTTTCCCAAGCGATAGTTACCTGGGAGTTGGTTCGAGCTGAATTCCATCGAAGACTTGGAGAAGGAACTGTCATGGTTGCGGGAGATCATCCGGTACCATGATTATCGCTATTATGTGCTTGATCAGCCGGAAATCAGCGATGAAAAATACGATGCCTTAATGCGCCGGCTGGTTGGGATTGAGGAAGCGCATCCCGATTTGATCACCCCGGATTCACCGACGCAGCGGATTGCTGGAACCCCTCTCGAACAGTTTGCCGTCTTCCGTCACACCCGGCCGATGATGAGTCTGGCCAATGCTTTTACCGAAGATGAAGTGCTCGAATTCGACCGCCGCGTCCGCCGCCTTTTGAACCAGGACGACCCCGCCTATATCCTGGAACTGAAAATCGATGGAGTGGCGGTGAACCTGCGTTATGAGAAAGGTATGCTTACTCATGGAGCCACCCGCGGAGACGGTGTCGTCGGAGAGGATATCACCCACAATATTCGTACGATCCGAAGCGTCCCCCTGCGTTTGTCCATGGATACTCCGCCTGATATTGTGGAGGTGCAGGGAGAAGTGTTCATGCGCATTCCGGATTTTCAGTACCTCAACCGGCAGCGGGTCGAAAATGGGGAAACTCCCTTTGCCAATCCCCGTAATGCTTCGGCCGGTTCGCTTCGTCAACTGGACGCCCGCCTCACCGCTCGAAGATCCCTGGATCTATTTGTATACGGAGCGTTTTTTATCCGCGGCGACGCGATTCCCGAAACCCAGTCGGAGCTGCTTGCCTATCTCGGGAAGGCCGGCTTTAAGGTCAATGAGCACTACCGAGTGCTGAGCGGCCTTTCGGAGACGTTCATCCTGCACCGGGAATGGGAAAAAAAGCGACGGGAGCTTGATTATGCCATTGACGGCCTGGTGCTCAAGGTCAATGCTTTTGAATATCAGCGCGTACTGGGAGCAACGAGTAAAAGCCCTCGTTGGGCGATCGCCTATAAATTCCAAGCGGGATATGCGGTGACGCGGGTGCACGATATCCGGATCAACGTCGGCCGTACTGGAATACTTACCCCGGTGGCACTGCTGGAGCCGGTCTCGGTTGGCGGAGTGACCATCAGGCGGGCCACGCTGCATAACGAAGACGAGATGCGGAAAAAGGACGTGCGAATCGGGGATTGGATACTCGTCGGCCGGGCCGGCGACGTGATCCCTGAGGTCGTCCAGGTGTTCAGTGATCGCCGGACCGGTCAGGAAACAGCCTTCGCTATGCCTGAAACCTGTCCGGTGTGCGGGTCGCGGGTGGTTCGGGAGCCCGGGGAAGCGGCAATGCGCTGTGTCAGTCTGCGATGTCTTGCCCAGGTGAAGGAACGCATTCTCCACTGGGCGTCGCGGGGGGCCATGGATATCGAAGGATTGGGCGCAAAGTTGGTCGACCAGTTGGTCGACAGTGGCTTGGTCCGGGAAATCCCCGACCTTTACCGGCTGAAACGCGAAGACCTTGCCGCCCTGGCAAGAATGGGTGTAAAATCCTCTGAGAATTTGCTCACGGCGGTCGAACGGTCGAAAACCAGAGATCTGGTAAGGTTTATTTATGCGTTGGGAATTCGTTTCACTGGGCTGGTGACCGCCCGTCTTCTGGCCCGCAAAGTTGGAGCCCTTGATAAATTTCTGGAGATGACGTACGATGATTATTTGTCGATTGAGGGAGTCGGGCCGAAAATTGCCGGTGCGGTCAGTGATTTTTTCGCCGGCACAGAGAATCGACGGATCATTGCAAACCTCCTTGAGCTTGGCATAGCACCGACTCCTATTGAACAGTGGGAAAGTGGCCCCGATAACGATTTACCGCTTCAGGGGAAGACCCTGCTTTTTACCGGTGTTTTGTTGGGCATGACCCGGCGGGAGGTCGAAGCCCTGGTGCTTACTCGAGGCGGAAGGATCGCCACGAACATCGGCCCCCGGGTGGACTATCTGATTGTCGGAGAGAATCCGGGAAATAAGCTGGCGGTTGCACGAGACCGGAATATCCCCGTCCTGACCGAACAAGAGTTCTTCGCGCGATTAGGGCGGCGAAAGGAGTGAAAATCTTGAGTGAGCGACTCTCCAGGGAAGATGTGAAGAAAATCGCTCAGCTGGCGAGGCTCGATTTCACGGACGATGAAGTCAGCCGGTATTTAAGGGAAATGAACGAAATCCTGAGCCACTTTGCTAAACTCAACCGCTTGGACCTTTCGGAGGTTTGTCCGACGTCGCATATTTCCTGGGACAGCCCCCCGGTCAACCCGGATACTCCGGTTCAGTGGAAGAGGATCGAAGAGGTTTTCCAGAATGCTCCGGAAACCAGAGACCGCTTTTTTATCGTTCCCCGCGTTGTCGATAAAAAGGAGGAACGGAATGAACTATGAAGAATTCCGTGACTTTCGGATTGCCGATTTTCATCGGCTCTTCCGGTCCGGTGAACTGACCCCAAGTGCTCTCACCACCGCCTTCCTGGATCGAATCCGTCAGACCGATGATCGTTTGAATGCTTTCCTCCTGGTCAACGAAGAGGAGGCCCTACGGGAAGCGAGCGAGTTGGACCACGCTTCCCTGGACGATACCCTGCCCTCTCTTTTTGGTATTCCGGTCGCTGTGAAAGACAATATCTGTACCCGAGGGATCCCGACGACGTGTGGTTCAAAAATACTGGCGGATTTTCGTCCACCCTATAACGCTACCGTGGTGGACCGCCTCCGGCGCTCTGGGGCGATCCTACTTGGAAAAACCAACCTCGATCAGTTCGCCATGGGTTCCTCTACGGAAAACAGCGCCTTTGGCCCGACCCGTAATCCTTTTGATCCTGAACGGGTCAGCGGTGGTTCGAGCGGTGGGTCAGCCGCCAGTGTTGCTGCCTTTCAGGTGCCCCTGGCGCTTGGGTCAGATACGGGAGGATCGGTTCGCCAGCCAGCCGCTTTCTGTGGTGTGGTGGGGCTGCGCCCGACCTACGGGCGGATTTCCCGTTATGGCCTCATCAGTTTCGCTTCATCACTCGACCAGATCGGTCCCATTGCCCGTAATGTCGAGGATGCCGCGATTCTTTTCGAGGCGTTGAGCGGAGAGGACCGGCAGGACTCCACCTGTGCCCCTTATCCCCCTTTTTCCTGTCGGGAAATACCTCCCGCGGAAACCGTCCGGAATGTGACTATTGGCGTACCCCGGGAATATTTTACATCCGGTCTTGAAAAACCGGTCGCTGATGTGATCAGACATACTTTGGATCGGCTGGATCGGGAGGGATTCCGCCTGCAGGAAATATCTCTCCCGCATACGGACTACGCCCTGGAAGCTTACTACATCGTCGCACCGGCTGAAGCCAGCTCGAACCTCGCCCGTTATGGCGGTGTGCTGTACGGGTATCGGTCCGCGAATGTCCAAGGCCTCCTTGATTTGTACTGTAAGACCCGTTCCGAAGGATTCGGTCTCGAGGTAAAACGCCGGATTATGCTTGGAACGTATTCGCTGAGCTCCGGATATTACGACGAGTTTTACCTGAAAGGGATGCAGGTGAGGACTCTTGTGCGCCGGGATTTCGAAAAGGCCTTTGAACAGTGTGATGTCCTGCTCTCCCCGGTGACCCCCGGTGTTCCCTTTCGTATCGGGGAAAAGGTTGTTGATCCTTACCAGATGTACCTGACTGATGTCTATACCGTTCCTTCGGCAATGGCCGGGATAGCTTCCCTTTCCCTGAACTGTGGCTATGTGGAAGGATTACCCGTCGGAATGCAAGTCATGACGGCACCTTTTCGCGAGGGGGTCCTGTTCGGTTTTTCCCGCTGGCTCGAAGCTTTTCTGGATCTACCGACTCCCTGGCCCGGCCGGTTCGGTCGGGAGGAGGCTCACTGATGGCCGGATATAACGTGACTATCGGGATAGAGGTACACTGTCATCTTTCGACTCAAGCCAAGATGTTTTGCCGCTGCGGAACCGATTATATCGGGAAAGAGCCCAACAGCCTGACCTGTCCGGTCTGCCTGGGGATTCCCGGTTCGTTACCGGTATTAAACCGGAAAGTCCTGGAGTTGGCTTTGAAAGCCGCCCTGGCGTTGGATTGCGATATTCTTCCCCGGGTTGTGTTTCACCGGAAAAACTATTTTTACCCGGATCTTCCCAAGGGATACCAGATTTCCCAGTACGATTTTCCCATTGGGGTCAACGGCATCATTCGCTATGAGGTCGGCGGATTGATCCGGGAAATCCGGATCAAACGAGTCCACACTGAAGAAGACGCCGGAAAGTTGGTGCACCAGGGAGAAGGATTCAGATTCGCGCAAAGCGGAGTGGATTACAACCGTAGCGGGATCCCCTTGGTCGAGATCGTTACCGAACCGGATCTTACGTCTCCGGAAGAGGCCCGGGAATGCCTGATGATGCTGCGTACCATCGTCCGCTACCTGGAAGTGAGCGATGGAAACATGGAAGAAGGAAGCCTGCGGTGTGACGCCAACATTTCCTTGTCCAACACCCCGGGTGAAATGGGCGTCAAAGTCGAAGTCAAAAATATGAATTCTTTCCGATCGGTGTATCGTGCCCTGCAGTTTGAAGTGGAACGTCAGTCGTCGATCCTGCGAAGCAACCGCCCGGTGATTCAGGAAACCAGACATTGGGACGAAATGAAGAATGTGACCGTTGCGGCGCGGGGTAAGGAAGAGGCGGAAGATTACCGGTATTTTCCGGATCCGGATCTTTTGCCTATGAACATTTCGGATGCGCTCCTCACGGAAATTCGCGCCAGTCTTACTGAAATGCCTCTCCATCGGAAGGAGCGCTTTATGAACGATTATGAGTTGACCGGAAACGAAGCGGAGATTCTGGTGACGAATAAAAATCTCGCGGATTTTTTTGAAGAGTGCCTGAAAGACTTCAGAAAACCGAGACTGGTTTGTAACTGGGTTCTGACCGAAATCCTGCGTTATCTCAATGAAGAAGGGCAGGAAATCAACCAGAGTAAACTCACCCCGCGAATGCTGGCCGAACTCCTACGCCTGCTGGAGAAAAAGGAAATCAGCGGAACGATTGCGAAAAACGTCCTCGAAGACATGTTCTTGACCGGTTCGGGACCACGGGAGATTATTGCCCGCAAAGGGATTTCATTCATCAGCAACGAAAAGGAACTGGAGAAGATCGTTCGGGAAATGATCGAAAAAAACCCCCAGAGTGTTGCTGATTATCTCAGCGGGAAGGAAAAAGCGTTCAATTTCCTGGTCGGAGCAGTCATGAAGGCCACCCGGGGGCAGGCCAGTCCGGAGTTAGTCAAAACGGTCCTCGCCCGGGAACTTCAAGCCGGAGGGTGACATGGCCTTCGTCCATCTACATTTGCATACTGAATACAGTCTCCTCGACGGGGCGATCCGGATCAAGGATCTCATCCGGAAAACTCAGGAATACGGGATGAAAGCGGTAGCGATCACCGACCACGGGGTTATGTATGGCCTGGTTGATTTCTATAAAAAGGCCCTCATAGCCGAGATCAAGCCAATTCTCGGTTGTGAGGTATATATGGCGCCGAGAAGCCGCTTCGAAAGAGTGGGTGCCAAAGGCGCCGAGTCCAGTCATCATCTGGTTCTTTTGGCGAAAAACCAGGAAGGGTATCGTAACCTGGTCAAATTGGTCAGTCAGGGGTTCCTGGAGGGATTTTATTATAAACCCCGCATCGATTGGGAGGTATTGCAGGAGCATTCAACCGGCCTCATCGCGCTTTCCGCCTGCCTGGCCGGAGAGATTCCCCGCTTGATTCTGGGAAACGAGCGATCGGCCGCTGAACGCCGGGCTTTCGAATTCCGGGAGCTTCTCGGACCGGAATCCTTCTACTTGGAGATCCAGGAGAATGGTATACCGGAACAAAAAACGGTCAATGAGGTATTGCGGACTTTTTCCACCAGACACGGGATTCCCCTGGTGGCAACCAATGACTGTCATTATTTGAACCACGACGATGCGCGGGTTCACGACGTATTGTTGGCTATACAAACCGCGACAACCCTTGACGACCCGAAAAGGCTCCGGTTTCCCACTGAGGAATTCTATCTGAAATCTCCCGGCGAGATGCGTAGGGACTTTCCCGATGTTCCGGAAGCGATTGAAAACACGGAGCGGATAGCGGATGCCTGCTCGGTGGAACTCGCTTTAGGCCAAGTCTTTTTGCCTGATTTTCAGGTTCCCGATGGATTCGATACCAATACGTATCTGAGGCACCTGTGCGAACAGGGCTTACGGAAACGCTACGGCGACCCCCCCCCTGAACGCACGGTTGCCCAACTCGACTACGAGCTTGGCGTAATCAGTGCTATGGGCTATTCCGCGTATTTCCTGATTGTTTGGGATTTTATCACCTACGCTCGAAAACACTCGATAATGGTCGGTCCTGGCCGAGGTTCGGCCGCTGGTAGCCTGGTCGCTTATGTTCTCCAAATAACCAATATCGATCCGCTCGCCTCAGGCTTACTCTTTGAACGCTTTCTTAACCCGGAGCGGATCAGCATGCCTGACATCGATATCGATTTTTGTTTTGAGCGCCGCGATGAAGTCATCGAATATGTATCGGCCAAGTATGGAAAGAACAATGTTGCGCAAATTATCACCTTTGGTCGGATGATGGCTCGGCAGTCCATCCGGGATGTGGGCCGGGCTCTGGGATGGAGTTACGGGGACGTGGATAAAATAGCTAAACAGATTCCCGGTGGACCGGGGGTTACTATTGAAAAAGCGCTGGAAAGTAATGCCACCTTGAAGGCCCTGATCAAGCAGGACAGCAAGGCGTCCCAGCTTGTCGATGTCGCCCGGCAAATCGAGGGTATGTGCCGGCACGCCTCGGTACATGCCGCAGGGGTGGTGATTTCCAACCTTCCCCTCACCGACTATTCCCCGCTTCAACTAATTAACGAAAATGAAATCGTGACCCAATACGATATGGACACGCTTCAGGAGCTGGGTCTGCTCAAAATGGACTTTCTCGGTCTCCGAACCCTGACGGTCATGGAAAAAGCGATTCAGGTTATTCGAAGAATCCGGAAAGAGCCGGTGGACCTGGACAGTCTCACTCTCGAGGACCGGGAAACCTTTGAATTGCTGGCTCGTGGTGAGACGATTGGCGTATTCCAGCTGGAAAGCAGCGGAATGAAGGAAATCATCAAACGCCTGCGGCCGGAAAAACTTGAGGACCTGACCGCTTTACTGGCCCTCTATCGTCCCGGTCCTCTGGGGAGCGGTATGATCGATGACTTTATCCAGCGAAAACACAAGCGGGTCACCATCGACTACGCCCATCCCGACCTTGAACCGGTGCTCAGGGAGACCTATGGTGTAATCCTCTACCAGGAACAGGTCATGAAAATCGCCAGTATCTTAGCCGGCTTTACCATGGGTCAGGCGGATATCCTCCGGCGGGCCATGGGGAAAAAGAAACCGGAAGTGATGCACGAACAGCGGGAGATGTTTCTGCATGGAGCACGCTCACGAGGATACGATCAGCGAACCGCCGAAGCAGTGTTCGACCTGATCGAGTTTTTCGCCGGCTACGGTTTCAACAAATCACACAGTGCTGCCTACGCCTTGATCTCGTACCAGACCGCTTATCTCAAGGCACATTACCCGACCGAGTACCTCACGGCCTGCCTGACCAGCGTCGCTAATGACAGCGACAAGGTCGCCAAGTTTATCGTGGAGTGCAAACGCCTGGGAATTACGGTGCTCCCTCCGGACATCAATGAAAGTTTATCCAGTTTTACCGTGGTCGGGGAACGGAAGATCCGCTTCGGACTCTCAGCGGTCAAGAATGTCGGAGAGAACGCTATCCAGGAAATCCTTTCTCGGCGCAAAGAAGGACACTATCGTGGCGTACAGGACTTTTTGGAACGGGTCGATCAGCGGGTACTCAATAAAAGAGTACTGGAAAGCTTGACCAAGGCGGGAGCCTTTGACGAACTACACCGGAACCGGGCCCAGATCCTCGCTTCTTTGGAAGGATTGATGGCCTATGTCTCCCGTGACAAAAAACGGGGGTCGAACCGGCAAACTTCTCTGTTCAAGGAGTCTGGCTTCCAGAAAGAACCGTTTCAGTTCGGTGATGTCAAAGAATTTGAGACTCGGGAACTCCTGGGGATGGAAAAGGAAATGCTTGGTCTGTATATCAGCGACCATCCGGTCCGCAATGCCCTGGCAGGGATGAGCCGTCTGGCGGTCCTTCCCATCGAACAATTCAAGACCCTGCGTTCGGAAGTCAAGGTTCGCCTGGCCGGAGCGATAGTCAATTCCCGGAAGATAACGACTAAAACCGGAAAAGACATGTTTTTCATCACCCTCGAAGACGAAACGGGGACCGCGGAAGTCATCGTGTTTCCTAACTTGGCCGGGGAGATCAGGGAGCACCTCGAGCGTGACACAGTAATTGCTGTCGAAGGCCGGGTGGATTTTACCGACTCCGGAGAAGGCCAATTGATCGTCGAGTCGATTCTTGACCTTGAAGCCTACCGGCAAACCACCGGCGCGGAAATTGTCCATATCGAACTCTCTGTGGGTCCGGAGGCCAAAAAACGGATTCCCTATCTGAAAGATTGTCTTCTTCGTTATCCCGGTGACCATCCGGTTGTGCTGCACCTATCTTCTGATACGGAGAAAGGTGCGGTAGAATTGGGAGCGAATTACCGGATCCAATGGAGCCGTGAGGCGGAACAGGCGATCCGGGAAGTGACCGGGGAACAGGAGAAAAGAAGAATTTGGTTGGTGAATTGAGGTGAAAACGATGGGATGGATGAGGCAACACGGCGGTTTGGTGATTGGTCTGGTCGGAATCTTAATGGTCCTCTTTATTACAGGTAGCCCAGTCTGGGGGATTGACGCTTGGACCCATCACCGAAACGGGTATATATTCTTTTCCCAGGGAGATTTTGAACGGTCTGCCGAACAATACCGGCTGGCCTTGGAAATCGATCCCGGATTTCACGCTGCCCGGTATTGGCTGGGTAAAGCACTGGAGCAGCAGGGTAGAATCCCGGAAGCCTTAGCCGAGTAGGTACGGGTACTGGTGGAAAACCCCGGGCATGTTGATTCCTTCAGTAAATGGCGCCGTTACGCCCCCACTTATGCCCGTCTGGAGAGTCAGGAAATCGACCGTCTTTACCGAGCCTTGATCGAGCTTAGCGAACCGGTGGCTTTGGGACGGGAACAGGCATTCGAAAGAGTTCTTCCCTATGGATTCGTGATACTCAACCGGGCGGAAAACTTTTCATCGCTCTATCTGGCTGCCCGGCTTTTCCGTCACGCCGGAGACGAGATTAGTTCTCTTTTCCGTCCCTTTGCCGATGTAGGATACCAGCGGGCACTGGAGCTTCTCATCGATCAACAGGCGGAAGCGACACCCGAAATCTACGCATTCCTGCGGGATGCCCGTTCCCGTTATGAGG